>JAESSZ010000452.1 GCA_016763875.1 Nannocystaceae bacterium | reverse complement strand
GCACGAGCAGGCCTCGGCGGGCGCGGGGACTAGCGCGCACACCATGGCGGCGGCGGCCAACGCGGCGCTGGCGACGACCCCACGCCAGATCCCACGCGAGACCCCGCGGGAGGCGTTGTAGGGCCTCCACATCACCGCCACAGCGTAACAGAGCTGTCCCGCGGTGTGCGTGCGCTGGTAGCGGAGCACCCGTGACAAATGCGCGTCGGTTGCCCCTGGTCAAACCCCCGCATCTTTTCTACACCGCGGCCCATGCTCACGGTTACTGAGATCACCAAAGCGTACGGCGGTCGGACGCTCTTTGACGACGTCACGACATCGTTCGATCCCAGCAACCGGTACGGTCTCACGGGCGCCAATGGAGCGGGCAAGTCGACGTTCATGAAGATCCTGTCGGGCGAGCTTGAGCCCGACGGCGGCGAGATTTCGCGTCCGCCCAACAGTCGCATGTCGGTTCTGCACCAGGACCACTCTCGTTTCGAGGCCGACATCGTTCGTGATGTCGTGATCATGGGCAACGGTCGACTGTGGGCCGCCATGCAGGAGAAGGACAAGTTGCTCGACTCGGGCGAGATGAACGACGAGATCGGCATGAAGTTGGGCGATCTCGAGGTCATCATCGCCGAGGAAGATGGCTACGACGCCGAGTCGGAGGCGGAGCAACTGCTCGTCGGCCTTGGGATCCCAGTCGAAGATCACGGCAGTCCTCTCAAGATGCTGCAGGGCGGCATGCGTCTGCGTGCTCTGGTTGCGCAGGCCCTGTTCGGCACGCCGGACATCCTGCTGCTCGACGAGCCTACCAACCATCTCGACCTCGACTCGATTGGTTGGCTGTCGAACTTCCTCAAGAAGTTCTCCGGGGTGCTGGTCGTCATCAGCCACGACCGTCGTTTCCTCAACGAGGTGTGCACCCATACCGCCGACGTCGACTACGAGAACATCATTCTGTACCCGGGCGGGTACGATGCGATGATGCGGCAAAAGGTCGCCTATCGCACGCAGTCCGAGAAGCAGAACTCGGTCAAGAAAAAGCGGGTGCTCGAACTTCAGGATTTCATCCGTCGGTTCGGTGCCAACGCCAAGAAGGCAAGTCAGGCGCAGTCGCGACGCCGTGCGATCGAAAAGATCGACATGGTCGATCTCAAGCGCAGCAACATCCAGCGGCCCTTCATCCGCTTCGAGGTGAAGAAACCCAGCGGCAAGCTCGTGCTCGAAGTGGACAAGGTCCACAAGTCGTTCGACGGGGAGGTGGTGCTCAAGGACGTGGGGTTCACACTGACGCGTGGCGAGAAGCTCGCGATCGTGGGCCCCAACGGGATCGGAAAAACGACGCTGTGTCGCATTCTCGCCAAGAAACGGGAGGCAGACCGGGGCAAGATTAGCTACGGCCACGAGGTCTCGGCGGGCTACCTGCCGCAGCAACACGAAGAGGGCATCGACAAGACCGAGCAGGGCACGGCGTACGACTGGCTCTACCAGTGGGACCAAAAGTCGACCGTGCAGGAGATTCGCGGGCTACTCGGGCGCATGCTCTTTCCCTCGCAGGACGCCGAAAAATCGCTCAAGGCGCTGTCGGGCGGTGAGACCGTTCGCCTGCTTCTGTCCAAGCTGACGCTCACCAAGGACAACCTGCTGATCCTGGACGAGCCGACCAACCACCTGGACCTCGAGTCGATCCGCGCGTTGACCGAAGCCCTGCAGAAGTACGAAGGCACCCTGGTGTTCGTCAGCCATGACCACTACATGGTCCAGGACGTCGCGACGTGCATTTTGGAGCTCAAGGGCGACGGCGGTTTTGACTTTTTCCCGGGCTCGTACAACGAGTTCTTGGTGAAGACCGGACGCGGCGGCCAGGCTGTTGGGTCGTGATCTACCAGCCAAGCTCGATTTTTTGAGCCGTTTGCCGTGCATCGCATGCTCTACCTGGCGATGAGCAAAGGCGAGGCACGGCTGCGGGTCGCATGTGGGTGGTTGGTGGCCGCATGTCTAGGAACTCCCGCACTGGCGCGGGCGGGGGGCGAGCAGTTCGACGTAGGGCAAGTGTTGTCGTGCACTGGCGACAGAGACTGCGTCGGGCTGGCCGGGGCACCGTGGTGCGGGCCTTCCGGCGTGTGCTCGGCCTGCATGCCCGGGGACTGCGGGCTCGACACCGTGTGCATCGAGGGCGCGTGCATCAACCCTTGCCTCGAGGACCTCGACTGCACGGCGATGAAGCCACGGTGCGATGCCACGGCCGGTGCATGCGTTGAATGCGTGTCCAACGGCGTGCCCAGCGAAGACTGCACGAGGGCGGAGTTCTGCCAGCTCGGGTTTTGCGTAGCAGACGTCTGTGAGAACGGCGAGACGCGTTGTGCCCAATCCCGTGCCGCGGTGAGCGTCTGTGCGACCGATGGCAGCGGTTTCGGTCTGCCACAGGTGTGTGGCGCGGGGCTGCAGTGCGCCGAAGAAGCGGGCGTTGCCAGCTGTGTCGCCGCCGAGGCTGACACCGATACCGGGGACTTGGACGGTACGACGGGGCCCGGTGGCGGTGGTCCGGCCACGGACTCGGGCGGCTCGAGCAGCGACGCGACAGACGGGGACGCCGCCGCTGAGAGTTCGGGGGCACGCGGCTGCCAGATCGGAAGCGTGCCCCGCCCCGCGTCCGTCTTCCTGTTTGTCGTTGGGCTGCTGGGTTGGCGTCGACGACGGTGAGTCGAGCGGTCTACCAACCAGCGCCAGAGCAGGTGTGGGCTTGCTCGTCGGCGGTCCACATGTGGGTCTCGCCGCCGCAGACGCCTTCGGCGGGCGTCTGGTGTTTCGGGTCGTTGAAGCAGCCGTCACCCTTGTAGGAGAGAATCCAGCAACCGGGTGCGGGCAGCTCGATGGTGAGCGTCTCGCCACTGACCAAACCCCCGTTGGGGATCGGGAAATCCACGAGGTCCGAGCCATCGCATGCGCGCATCGTGAACGCCTCCATCGTGTTCCCGGTCCGGTTGTCGACGGTGAGGAGAGCTGCAGCTTCGGTGTCTGGGCAACCGGTCGCAGCCTCTGGGTCCTCTCCGCTGGACTCGTCGCAGGCTGCGAGCCATAAGAACGCAGTACTCAGGCAAGCCAACGTTGCGCGCCGCATGGGCCCGAGTATCGCACAGGGGTCCGGTCGCCTGAGCGCAGGCCCGCGAGGCTCGAGTCCACGATGGCGTTTCGCTGGGTGACGGCCAGTTTTGACGGTAGTCCACAACGGCGCTCAGGGGCGAGGAGCGACGAGAGCACCTTGCCGGGCATCGGGAACAATGGAACGAAGATTGGCGCTAAGGAGCGCGCTGACTTGGCTACTCGCCATCGAATTCGGCACTCTAAGGGGTCGCTACAAACTGCCGACAATCTGGATTACGGGCGCCCTGGAAGGCCGGCTAACAGCGGGAACTCAGCCCTCGAAGATGTCTTCGACGGCCGTGACGGTGACAGCGAGTTGTAGCCAGTGGTCGAGCTGCTCGGCGTCGACACACGCTTCGATTCGCTGCTGGTCTGCTTCGTCCACGTGAAGTCCGCGGACGCCGAAGACCATCAGGACAGAGGCTGCCTTGGCCTCGGCGGCTCCCTTCACGATGCCCCGGGCCTCGCCTTCGACGCGCCCCTTCACGATGCCCCTGGCCTCGCCTTTGGCCTCGCCGGCTGCGGAGAGCTGCTCTTCGATGGTCATGGTGAGTCTCTCGGTGGCCGGGGCCAGCCCTTTGAGACTGTCACGAAACTGGTCCAGGACCGGATACTTCGAAGCTCCAGATAGTCGAAGTGGATCATCCAATCGCGTTGGCCGCGATCGCATGCCCGGCACACCAAGACCGGTCGTTCGGCACCACGCGCAACAAGAGACTCGTGGGTCGTCGTCTAACGGCTCTTCGGTCTTCGCGCCGGGCCCCGTCGTCGAGCAGGGCCCGCTCTTGGCCTGCGGTGCCGGCGCCGGTCTGGCCGAGCAGCTCGACTTCGAGATCCGGTTCTCTTGCCCGATTCCGGCGATACCGGGTCGCCAAAGGGCCTCGTAGGACTGGTGACAATGAGCTACGTGAGCACGCTCACTAGTAGCGGGCGGTTACATGTACGACACGCCGCACGAATCCGCCATAATGGTCGTGGGTACCTAACGGCG
>JAESSZ010000045.1 GCA_016763875.1 Nannocystaceae bacterium | reverse complement strand
TACCGCGGCGGTCGTTGGCCAGCCATCATTGCCTCGGTACGCGATGGGTTCGCGTGCTTTCCCGTTGCGACGAAACCATGCGCGACACTCCTCGCCGCACGCATTGACGCGGCCAGGACCAGGCGCCGCGTCACCCCAGGGGAATCGTCGATCGAGATCGCCACCCCGCGCTGCCCAAGAAAACTGTTCCTCGGTAGGAAGCGCCGCATCGCGCCAACGGCAGAAGGTGTCCGCGGCATGCCAAGTCACGCAGTTGATCGGGTGCGCCGCCCGATCGGCTCGCAGCGCGTTGCATAGCTGACTGGCGCCGTCACGCTCTTGCGTCGAGATCCCTTTCCAGTCGACCGTCGAGGCGGCAGCCGGACACCCCGCAGCGGCTGCACATTGCTCGTAGGCCCAAGTGGTGACCTCAGTGTCATCGAGGCAAAATCCTTGGCCCGGCTCGGCACCTGGGATCCACGACATACCGGCCTCGCATCGCGCGTCCGAGGACGTGATGTTTGCACCGCCGCAGTTGAGCCCGGGCGGGCAATCCGACGCAACAGACACGACGGGTGCGGGCGCACCAAGCGGCATAACCTCAAGTCGGAGCAACGCACCGCAACCGTCGGGTGGTTCGGAGTCACCCGCCGATGCCCCTTCGCAATAGTGCGGGTCTCCGTCGTGCTCGAGAAGCTCTCGACGCGCGGTGGTCTGTGCACCAAGACCGGGCCCTCGCGCCAACCCGGCGGCCGCGCCAACGCTCGCCGTGCCGTCGGCAAAGAACGCGTACGCGCCCACCTGAACCCCCACGATCACGTGCGTCGCGTCGTCACATTCACCCCGCAGCTCGCTCGCCGACACGGTGTCGCGATCCGCCTCGTACATCCCGACCATGGTCATCGACACCTCGAGTGCCTTTGCACGCTGGAGTTTCGCTTCGAGTCGCGCGGCACCCATCGGAAGATTCGCGTACAGCTCGTCGGCGTTGGTCATGCGTACGGTCTCCGCTTTGTGGGTGAAGCCGCCGTACCGATAGCTTGAGTCCGGCACAGAACACCCGCGAAGGACTTCCATCGAGCACCCCTGGTAGCGGACCACGACGACACCACGACGCAGGCGCATCTCGAGCGAGCCGCGAGCTGCCGCCGGCCACTCCACGATCAGCGGGTTGGCACGGCTGCCCACGACCGCGCAGCGCTCCTGCTTCCCCACCCAGGGATCATCCAGCGGGCCGATTAACGCGTCTGCGGGCCCACTGCAGGCACCACAAACCAGCGAGGTCACCACTACAACCCACAATCGCATCTTGTGGATGCAAGGTAGCAGCTACCCCCAATCGGATCCTTGACGCCGATCACAGTATGCGCCGCAGCACTTGTCGCCAAGCAAGCGCGGGTGCACGGTCATTGCATGTTCCGCTTGCGGTCGATCGCATTGCTCCTCGTGATGGTCGCGTCTTCGGGATGCGCCCGGCGCATTTGGTTTACCCAGCCGCTGCGCGAGGGCTTCGAGTTGGGCGTTGTACCGTCAGATGACGCAGGCGAGGCGGACTTGGCCGTGCCGGGCCGCGCACCGAGCGAGCTCCAGTATTTCGTCTCGGGCCGAATCACTCTGGAACGCGAGGTGACCTCAGACCAACGGGGGATCGAGAACGGTCGAGTCGTCGTACGCCGAGGCCGGTCGGTCCACCGGGTTGTCATCCGTCGAGGTACCCCGGGCATCGCCGTGGGCTGGGGACCCGACTGGGTCGCTGTGAGCTTTGAAAAAGGAACACAGCTTATCTTCGACCTCGTCCAACGGGGCGAGGACGACGTGGGAAAAGACCGCGCTCCGGCTAGTTTCGGCGGCGTGAAAATGCCGTCGACCTACTATCGACTGCGGACCAGCGACGACGGCAACGGGCGCTGGGTCACCTTGGGAGAGACCCTATACGAAGCGGTCGACGGTTCTACGAAGGCGCGTCTCAAGGTCAAGCGTAGAGCCTGGACGCAGCACCACCGATCTCGTCGCATCATGCGGGGTCGACGGATCAAGTAGGTGCGCGTGTCTAGAGTTTGCGAACGCCGACATCGTCGAGCAGCAGCTCGACCACGGCCTTGTGCATCTTGATGCGACGCCCCTCGTCGAAGCCCATCCACGTCTCGAAGCACAGACCAACACAACCCACGGCTTGAACGGTGACCTCGGTCGACGAGGTCGAGACCGGGTAGTGGAGCGGATCGAACGATTCCTCGTCTTCAGTAAAGCGCTCGTTGAGTCGCGACAGGACTCGGTCGACAACCGGTGGCCGCGGCTCAACGCCATACACCAGCGTCTGACCAAACGACGGCACGATGTCGGGCCGAAAACGCTTCTTGCTCTCGTGAAGCGTCAGACACAGGACCGGACGTTCGTCCAACATCAGGTCCATGAATCGACGCGCCAGGCGGAGCTCCCGCTCAGGCGCATCGGCATCGCCGGGAAAGCAGCGATTGAGGTCGAGTCCTCCGATCGGCATCCGAAGCCGGGCTCGATACGCGGGTGGGTTCATGACAGGAACCACGATGAGTGTGCCGTGGGAGGGTCGAACCTCCTCCTCGAGTAGCTCCTCCAACGCATGCACGCCCGCAACTTCGTCGCCGTGGATTCCAGCCTGAACGACCGCGGTCGGGCCCTCGGCTCGCGCCTTGAACACGTGGATGGGCAGCGTTGGTGAGAACCAGTGAACGCCTGCGGGCAGCGGCATTGGGAAACCCTACCGTCCTTCTCTTTGCTCTGGCCTCCTGACGGTGGCTAGGGTTGTGGCCATCGGCGGGCCACAGCCACCTCCAGGCGCCTCTAACTACGTGATTCGACACGTTGCCTACATGGCACGCCATTTGGATACACCGGGCTGTATGTCGAAGCTGAGCGCGTGGACCTCTCTCCTGTACGGAATCACTGTCGGAACCGTGCTCGGCGCGTGCGACGCATCCCCGGTGAGCGAGCCCGAGGCTGAGCCCACCGAGGCTGCGGGTGGCAAAGCCGACGGGGTGTTCGACGTGCTCGTCGACGGCACACCGCAAGCGATTGGCGTGATGGCGTTGCTTAACGACTCGGACACCACCGTGCAGGTGCTGGACGATGACGCTCGCCTCGATAGTCGGGCCGCGCGCAGCATCACCGAGTACCGCGCGGGCGAAGACGGCGAGTACACCGGTGGCACGCACGACGACCGCATCTTCCGAACGATTGCCGAACTCGACGCCCTGTATTTCGTCGGGGGCTCAGCCTTGTCGCGCCTGCTCGACTACGCGACCGCCAACGACTACGTCCCCGAGGGTGGTGAGCTTCTGGGTGTGTGGGACAACGTCGCGTTCACCGTCGACGAAGCCAGTGGCGCGTTGCAGTGGGTCAACGGGTCCTCGGCCGACGCGCTCGACGTCCAACTCGACCGACGCGCCGTAGACAGCATCGTGGCCGCGCGCCCACTCGCTTCGGTGCAGCAGTTGTCGGGCCTGTACTACGTAGGGCAGTCGGCGATGCTCGCCGCACGCGAAGAGGGCGGCGTCACCGAAGAACCCATTGCCTGCCTCACCAGCGACGAGTGCGAGGGAATCTTGATGTGCGTGGGCAAACCCGACGACGACGGATTTTCCCGCTGCCTCATCTCGCAGGACATCCCCGGCCAGGGTGAATCGTGCACCGCACTCGGTGACTGTGGCGACGATCTGGTTTGCTCAGGCTTCACCGTGTTTGGAGTTGGCGAGTGTCGCCCCGCGTGGATGGCCGACAACTACGGCCAGGCGCCCAACGCAGCGCTACCGCCACCGGCTTCGTCCGCAACATTCACCGTGCCCGTCGCCGGTCTCGCATCGGTCCCCGAAGACATCATCGTCACCGTCGACCTCGAGGGCGCCGACCCTGCCGGGTTGAGGCTCGTGCTGAGTGATCCGCAGGGGACCGAGTCGCACTTGTGGGACGGTCCAGCTGCGGGCGGTGCAGCAATGCCGACAGAGTTGCTGGCCCTCGACGGGATTTCACGCGACGACAACGTCAACGGCACGTGGACCCTGCACGTCGAAAACGTCAGTTCGCCAGCGGGTACCCTGGTGACGTGGAACCTCTACGTCTCCTCGCGCTCCGACTGACGCCGCACGAGGCCGAGCAACGCCAGTAGCAGCAGCGGTACCGGGGTTGCACCACCGCGCGGGGCGGGACACGTGCACCCACCGCCGTCCCCATCACTGCCATCCGCGCCCGCACTGCCGGCAGTGCCACCACCGGTACCGCCGGCCGTATCGCCACCTGGGTTGGTACCCCCAGAGCCTGCAGCATCCCCGACGCCGCCGTCTGCGGTCCCGTCCTCGCCGCCCTCACCCAGTGCTCGACACTCGCCCGCTTGGCAGCTCTCGCCCGCCGGGCACACAACATCGTTGTCGACGATGCCATCGCAGTCATCGTCGAAGAAGTTGCATGTCTCTTCGCGGGGCTCGCCCGGCGTGCAGTTGTCGCCGTCGCACCCGATCGACTCGCGGCGACACCAGCCTTCGCCACACTGCGGTCGTACGAACTCGTCGACATCGTTGTCGCAGTCGTCGTCGAATCCGTTGCACGTCTCTTCGATGCCAGGGTGAATCAACGGATCGTCAGGGCGACAGTCGCCCGGCTCTGCCGCCCATCCCTCGCTCGGTACACAACCGAGAAACGTATCGCCCGACTCGTACTCCGCCTGGCCGTAATATCCGTCACCGTCGGCGTCTGGATATTGCTGCAGTGGAACCGCATTCTCGTCGATCTCTCCGTCGCAGTCGTCGTCGACCTGATTGCAGTACTCGATAGCGTCCGGGTATTGATCGGGATCGTTGTCATCGCAGTCCCCGGACGCCGCCGCGTATCCCAACGGTGCGGTCCCCTGGCAATGAACGAGCGGGCTGTTGGTGCGTCCGAAACCGTCACCGTCCGCGTCGCGATAAAACTCCTGCGGATCGCAGCCGTAGACGAAGTCAAACGGGAGAGCGACCGCGTCATCGCCCGATGAGCTGCCGTTTCCGTTGCCCGCAAGTCCCCAGACGGTGAAACGAACCGCCCCTATTGCATTGGGTGCCGTCCAGCGAAAGCTCCATTGCGCCGAGCCTCCCCCCATCGGTTTGGGAAAGGCGTGAGTCATGCCATTGGCGACGACCGCGAGCCCCTGCCCACCAATCGCTTCGTAGGTGCCAAC
>JAESSZ010000451.1 GCA_016763875.1 Nannocystaceae bacterium | reverse complement strand
GACGCAGCCGCACTCGCGTCTCAAGCCGCAACTTGGGCCAAACACGGCGACGGGCCGACCCTGCTTAACCCCGGCGTGTACACGGTGGTGTTGGCGCCAGCGGCGGTGGCAGTACTCCTGGACTTTCTCGTCGATGCCATGGGGTCCCGTGCCGCGATGGAAGGTCGCAGTGTGCTTTCGGCAACCGGGGGCAATACGAAACTGGGCGAGCTTCTCGTCGCTGCGTCCGTTGATCTGTGGAGCGATCCTGGACACGCGAAATATCCCGCGAGCCCGTTCTCGCGGACAGGCGTACCGCAGCGTCGGACCGAATGGATCAAAGCGGGACGGTTGCTCGCAATGACGGCCGGTCGGTTTTGGGCCGACCGCGCAGGCGTTGCGGTTCGCCCCCGTCCGTCGTCGATTCACCTTTCGGCCGGCGGCGCGGGGGATCTCGAGGGCTTGGTGAAACAGGTCGACCGTGGCGTCCTGGTCAGCCGCTTCTGGTACAGCCGCATGCTGCAGCGACGCACGCTTACGGTGACCGGGCTGACGCGCGACGGGACGTTTGCGATCGAAAAGGGCGCTATCGCCGGGCCGATCAAGAACTTTCGCTTCAACGACAGCCCCTTGACCATGCTTGGGCGTCTGGCTGCGGCCGGCGCGTCGGTGCGCACGGGCGGGCGGCGCGTGACTGTGGTGCCGCCGCTCATCGTCGAGGGGTTTAACTTCGAGAGCGTGTCGGACGCGATCTAGCCGCTTTCACCTTCGCAAGTGGACCAGATCGGCACTCAAGTACCGTATGACGAAGCGCGATGCCCCGGGCATGTCGACGTCGTTTCACCCTTTCGACGACCTGCCCGTGGTTTGCGATCCAGGCGTTGCTGCGGCCAACCATAGCCCGGCCATGCGCCCGGCAATGCGGCCGGTGACGCTGGGCGAGCTCATCGGAGCCATCGCGGACGAAGCGGACGCCGTGTCCGCGACGGAGTCTGAATCCAATGCGTTGGTCGCCGCGACGGCGTTCGGACTTCAGTGGTCCTTGAGGTCCAGCGAAGTCTCGGTCGGGCGCTCCGCGGAGGAAGACTTCGAGCGTGCCCCCAGCGTATCGGGGCCGGGTTCTTCGGGCACTGGGCGCGCGGCCTGAGCGTCGAGCCCGCCGCGAGGCACCGAGACCAGGTCGGCAAACGAGATCTGTCCGAGGACCGAGCTCCGCGCAGCATCGAGTTGACCAAACAGGACGCCGAGCTCGTCTGTTCGGGTGTGTGTGGTGGTTTCGCGGTCGAACGCCGTCATCACATCTGCGAGGCGAAGCTGGTCCAGCGGGCGGGCGGGCACCACGGACTGGCGCTCGCCCTCGGCTTCCAGCAGCCAGCCCTGACGCTCAAGTTCGTCGAGGATCTCGACCACGCGGTCCACGGGCAGCCGGAAGCGTGCACCGAGGCGCTCGGGGTGGGTGGCAGCCCCGTGTCGCGCGTACCGGTCGCAAATCGCCAGCAGCAGGCGCGCGGCGGTGCGGCCTGAGTCCGACTGCATCTGCGTGCGGTCGATGACGTAGCGATTGAGGTAACCCTGCAGCGCGATGACGTCGTGGCGCTGCATGGTGACGGTCAACTCGGCACCGAGCAGGACGACCATCCAGCTCAGGTACGACCAGATGACCAGGATCGGGAGGATTGCCAGCGGGCCGTAGACCCCTTCGTAGGTCTGCAGTGCGAAACGCGTGGCGTAAAATCCGAATCCGAGTTTCCCGAGCTCAAGCAGGACGGCGGACACCAATCCCCCGATCAACGCGGGTCGCCACCGCACCTGGGTGTACGGAATGAAGCGATTGAGCAGCACCAAGCCGAGCGTGGTCGTCAGCACGGGCAGCGACACCGCGCGCGTGACCCCGGCGATGAACGGCTGCGCGAGGCTGTACAGGAGCAACGCTGGTCCCAGCGTGGCGAGCGTGTAGAACATCGTGAACTTGACCAGCAGACTGCGTCGTCGACTGACCCGCCAGATCCGGTTGAACGTGCGTTCCAGGGTCGAGAACAGCGCGAACGCCAGACTCATGACCACGGCAAAGCCCCACCAGCCGAGGTTGGTCACCGTGACGTTCTCGGCCATAAGCAGTGCGCTTTGAGCCATCGCTTTGGACCGCTCGGTGTCCGGGACAACGGCTGAGGCCAGCGTCTCCAGCAAGGCGCTGCCGGAGTCTGGGTCCATCAGCCCAACGATCAGCAGGGCGACGGCGATGAGCGGGACGGTGGAAAGCAGGGTCTGGATCGTCAGGACGGCGGCCATGCCCGCCGCACGGTCTTCGATGACCCACCGACGCAGCGTGAACATCGTGAGCAACCACGCCCGTCGGACCCGGGTGGCGTTGGGCTCCGGCCGTTGCGGGGCTAGCCAATCCCGCGCCTGTTGCACACGATCGCCCCACCACGCATCGACTGGGCCGAGTTGCGTGTGGCTGGCGGAACCGTCGTCGCCGGTTTGCGACACTTCGGTGAGTGTCCCCCGCTGGCCGGATGCCTGCAAGGTGGCGTTCTTCGAGGGTAGACGAAGGCTAGACCGCGAAGACTAGGTCGCCAAAGCGTTCACCCGGTCCGAGGCGGCGCCTTTTTCTTCTCGCGCGCGCCCGCATTCTTGGCCACCGCCCGCTTCGATGCCGAAGTCTTCTTCCGTGAGGCGTCGACCTTCTCGCGGATCGGCGCTTCGAGCTCTTCGAGCTCCGTGCGCAGGGCCCCGAGGGCCTTTTCCACCGCAGTGGTGCAGCGGTCGGTCAGGCCGGGGACATCGGGCAGCGCCGCGATCAACTTGTTGGCGGCGCCTTTGGCCTTGCCGATGATCTCAAGATCTTCGGCGCCCTTGGGTTTGGGGCGAAAGACTGGGTCGAAGCGGCGGCGAAGTTCCCCGACGGACTGCCCTTCGTCGAACACCGCCGTGCGCAACTCTTTGATCTGTTCGCGCTCGGGGGTGGGTCTATCGTTGGCGGCGCGCGCTTCTTTGGCGCGATCCATCGCTTTTCCGAAGTAGTCGACCGCCTGATAGCTCGGGACTTCCCGCTGGATACCGTCCCACTTGAGAACCTGCGGGGCGAGGCGTTGTAGGGTCGAGAACGACACGGTCAGTTTGTCGACGGTCGCGCGGCGCAGGTGCAATTCGGTGGCGCAGTACGTGTGGAAGTCGTCGTAGCCCCACGCCTCGTAGGCGGCGCTTGTTCGCATGTCCACCAGCGCTTCGGCCAACTCCAGCCAGGAGCGCTTGAACTGCTGGGTACATCGCAGTGCAGTCAGTCGGGCTGGATCTGCTCCGGACTCTTCGAGTTCGGCGATCAACGCGTCGATCTTGTCGCTCCCTTTGGACATGTGGTCTCCCTGTGGCTGTACCGCTCGTTGTGAACCGTTACGAGCGGCGGAGCTATAGCACCGGGTCGGTGCGGGTGGTACGGTATCGACATGCCCGCGTCAGCCCGGGCGAAGACCGCACACTGGGCCCCGCTTGGTCCCAAGACCCGACCGTTCCGGCACGGGTTCGGGGGAGGCGAGGGTGATGCCGACCCGCCGTTGCCGCGGGGGACCGTGGTTGCGGGGTGCTATCGACTCGACAAGTTGATCGGGCAGGGTGGCATGGGGCAGGTCTATGCCGCGGAGCATCTGCAGCTTGGCACCCGCGTCGCTCTGAAGTTGCTGCGCCGCGGTCGAACGGACAGCGAGAGCGCGGCGCGCCTGCGGCAAGAGGCCAAGGCGGCGTCGCGTATTGGACACCGCGCCATCGTGCAGGTGGTCGACTTCGACCGCACATCCGATGGGCTGGTGTATCTCGCGATGGAGCTGCTGCGCGGCGAGTCGTTCGAGGACTGGCTCGAGAGGCCGGGCTCGATGCCCGATGGGGTTCGTTGGCTCGCGGAAGCGGCGCGTGGTCTGGATGCTGCGCACAGCGCGGGCATCGTGCACCGCGACGTCAAGCCAGACAACGTGTTCCTGCATCGTCTCACCGACGGCAAGGTGCAACCGAAGCTGCTCGACTTTGGGCTGGCCAAGGCCACTGCGGCCGACCTCACTCAGGTCGAGACCCAGGCGGGGACGCTGTTGGGAACCCCGTACTACTTGGCACCAGAGCGCGCGTTGGGACGACCCCTCGATCCTCGCGCCGACCTGTACAGCCTAGGGATCATGCTCTACGAGACGCTCACCGGGAACGTGCCGTTTGTCGACGACTCGTTCATGGGAATCCTTGCGCTGCATATCAAGTCGACGCCGCTGGACCCGCGTCAGGCGGCGCCAGACCGCGAACTACCCGACACGCTGTGCCGCGTGACCCTGGCGCTGCTGGCCAAAGATCCCCACGATCGCCCGGCGAGTGGGGCCGCGGTCGCCGAACTCCTCGACGAGGTCGTGGCGCAGCACGCCGCGAGGCTGGCGACGATAAAGACGGGCCCACGCGAGGTCAGCGGACCCTCCGACGAGACCACCACTCTCGCGACGATCGCCGAGCGGCCGACGGCCGCGCCCCAAGTGCCTGCGCGAGCTGAGGCCGAGGTGAAGCCGTTCGCCGCCACGCTGCCGCCCGATGCCGACGCTGCCCGCGTCACCACCGAGCCCACCGAACCCATCGGGACG
>JAESSZ010000450.1 GCA_016763875.1 Nannocystaceae bacterium | reverse complement strand
TCGTCGATCGCGTCGCGGCAGGCGGGGCCGTAGATCTCACTGGACGAGGTGACAACGAGACGCTCCAGACCAGGGCTGACTCTCGCGAGTTCGAGCACGGTCTCGGTACCGCCCAGGTTGGTCCGCATCACCTCGCGCGGGTGAGTGAACGACCGTTCGACGTAGGCATCGGCGGCCAAATGCAGCACGATCTGGGGTTTGAACGCCGCCATCACGGCCACAGCATCCGGACCGGCGATGTCGGCTGCGATCACGGTGTCCAGCGCGGCGCGAACCCCAGCCAGGTTCCTCAGGTGTTGGACGGCGGTACCGCTCACCGACGTCGGGCGGACCAGCGCCGCAACGCAAGCCCCCAGTTCAAGCAACCGTTCGCATAGGTGTGAGCCCAAAAATCCGTCCGCACCGGTCACCAGCACACGGCGCCCACGGTAGGCGTCCGCGACTTGTGGTTGCACGGGCGCCTCGTTCACGTGCGAACGGTAGCAGATCCCCCGTGGGGCACTCGACACCGGGCACTCGACACCGGCCGCTCAGACCGGGCGGTCGACGGAGCCGTCGGCACGTCGAGCAAAACGTCCGGCGTCGGCAGGGTGCACCGGGTCGTGGCCAGCCCACGGCCATCCGCCAAAACCCGTGCGGCGGTAGTCGGCGTAGGCCTGTCGGATCTCGTCATCCGTGTTCATGACGAACGGTCCGCGTCGCGCGACCGGCTCCCCGATCGCACGGCCTTGCAGCAGAAGGATCTCGGTGGCGGCGTCACCAGCCTCCAGCGACAACGCCACGTCCCCGCGCACTTGGACCCGATGGTAGTCGGGGATCTCGCGTCCGCCGATTCGCAGGCCAGAGCCGCGAAAAAAGTACAACGACCGCTCGCTCCCCGGTTGTGCGGCCGGCAGTTCGAATCGCGCGTTGGCCTCCATGGCGATCGTGACGATCGCAACATCGCTGTCCTCTCGGGCCGCCCACGAATCCGGAGGCGGCGCAGGCGGCTGGTCGGCACCGTGGCGCCCCGCAACAACTGTCAGCGTCGTCCTCCGCCCGTCCTCATCGTTGTTGGTATGACGCGGAATGGTGTGATTCCACATCATCGTAAAATGCGGGTCCACCATCTTGTTGGCGCGCGGCAGGTTCAGCCAGATCTGAAACAGCTCTAGGGGGTTGTCGTCGCCGCGTCGAAGCAGCGGAAACATCTCGGCGTGGTTGATCCCACGCCCAGCGGTCAACCATTGGACATCGCCATCGCCGTAGCGTGCCGTCGCTCCCAGCGAGTCTGAGTGGTCGAGCCGGCCCGTGCGAACCACCGTGACCGTTTCGAAGCCGCGGTGCGGGTGCTTGGGAAAGCCGGGCACCGTTGCCCCGTGATACATGCGCCAGCCATCTTTGCCCTCGAAGTCCTGCCCGATCCGACGACCCTCGAGCGATGCCGCGGGCCCGAGCTGCTCGTTGCCCGCGGGATAGCGGTCGTCGTGGTGCGCGCAGAACAGGAACGGATCGCTGGTCTCCCAGCGCGCGCCCATCTTGGTGATCGCCACGATGGCCTCACGACCTTGGGCGGGCGTCCGCGCGCTCGCCGACCGCGGGGGTGCGGCATCACCGGAGCCTGGCGCGAGATCGACCGAGCACGCCGTGAGGGGAGCAATCGCGGCCGCAGCCAACAGTTTCAGTGCTTTGCGTCGTTCGAGGTCGGACATCGCGTACCGCGTCATCCATCGTAGCAGCCCTCAACGCCCCCGCCCGCCCACACTTAGCCCGCGGACTCGACGAGAATTACGGCTGAGCCGCCCGATGACGGATCCTGCGCACGGATGCCCGCCGCCCACCTGCTTGTGCTCGCGCTTGCCGCCGTGCCCGACCCAGAGGAAGAACGGCTGGTCCTCGAAGCGGGCGTTGCGGCCGCGGTGCTGTACCCGCGCGGTGACGAAGCGCCACGAAGACACGTTGCCTATGGTGTCGCCGTCAGCGCCGTCTTCCACGCAGAGTCGAACTTCAAAGCCATGGTCGGACTGGGGTTGGATCACGTCGTCAATGGCTGGCTGGGCGATCCCGCGGGGGTGCGAACGCCACGGGATGGTCGCTGGGTCGGGACGCAACCTCGGCACTACCGCGGCCAGCTCCTAAGGGCGACGCCCACCGTGCGCATCGGCGTCGAGAACGATTTCGCGTTCGGATACTTCGGAGCCTCACCCGGCTATGCGATCCGCACGGCGTCGCTGCTGTGTGTCGAGGCGCCCTGTCGCCGGACTCGCGCGGTAGACCACGGCATCACGTTTGGCGTCTCCCTGGGCGCGATAATCTCCCCGTCCCCGAGTTCCGGGGTCGTGATCGGCGCGGAGGTCGGTCTCGACTGGGCCTGGTTTCCCAAAGGCCACCCGGGCCTGGCGCGATGGAACCAGGCAATGTCTGCGCGCCTTATCGCCGGCTGGCGGTTCTAACAGCCCGCGGTGCGATAAACTGCAGTACCCGTGTCTCTTTCTCGCTCGTTGGACGCCGCGCGGCAGCGGCTCAAGCTAGTCACGCGACTGGCGGAGACATGGATTCGACGGCCGTCCTCGCCCACACGCGCGGTCTTCGACCTCACGCGGCGGTGCAACCTGCGCTGCGCCATGTGCCGCACGTGGGAGCGTGACTCGCACGGAGAGTTGTCGGCGGCGCAACTGAGCACGGTATTCGATGCGATGCCGCGGTTGTGCTGGCTGGACCTGACCGGAGGCGAGCCCATGTTGCGTCGCGATTTTCCGGCCATCGTGGACGCGGCGTTGGACCGACTGCCGTCGCTGGGGATGCTGCATTTCCAGAGCAACGGTTCGATGCCCGAACAAACCCTCGCCTTGGTCACCGCCGCCCGCAAGCGGAGGCCACAGGTCGAGTTGATCGTGACGGTGAGTATCGACGGGCCCGCCGAACTCCACGATAAGATCCGTGGTCGCGGCGGCGCCTTTGCGCGAGCGATTGCGACCACGCAGGGACTACAAGCGGCGGCCAACGACGACCCCGGTCTGCAGGTCCATGTCGGTACAACGGTCACCGCCGCCAACGCAACCGCGTTCGAGGGCGTCGGTGCGCTGCTCGCCAGCCTGGTCCCAGGTTTCTCGGCGGCGCGGTGGCACTGGAACGTTGGACAGCACTCGGAGCATTTTTACGGCAACGGCACGACCGAGGGCGTGCAGCCCGGCCTCCCCGAGGGGCAACTGGGTGCCGCAATCGCGCGACACCTGCGACGTCGCGGACTCCCTCGCTCCATGGTCGCCCTGATGGAGTCCGTGTACCTGGTCAACCTGCATGCGGTCGCCGATGGCCATCCGTCCAAGATCCCGTGTCAGGCCCTGAGAAGCACGGTATTTCTGTCGCCCGAAGGTGACGTCTACCCCTGCCACATCTGGGATCGTCCGCTGGGCAACGTGACCGAGCAATCATTCGAGACGATCTGGGCGTCTGCAACCGTCGCGGCCGCTCGCCG
>JAESSZ010000449.1 GCA_016763875.1 Nannocystaceae bacterium | reverse complement strand
TGGCGGGTCGTGTGCGCAGCCAACGGCAACGAGGTACTGGGCGAGCTCGGCGCGGACGAGTTGGTCTTTCACGACGACTCGGCCACCTGCGACGGGTACGCCGTACTGGCGCTGTACGGCGATCAGAGCAGCGGCATCGCCTACGTCGAGCAAGCCCAGGTCACGGGCAACTGAACCCCATCCCCCTGGGCCGTCCAGCCGTTGACGGTCTGTGCCGAGGGCCCATCAAGAATCCCTCCTACCGCAGCCGTCTACCCCAAAACCGAGACCGCGGCCGTACCGCGGCGCAGCCTCGACGGCGGACAGCCCAGCCTCCCCGGGTAGGCAGGGTGACCCTCGCCCATTGCGTCGCGGGACTTCGTAGTTATGCTGCCCCGATGGCCGATTCGAGCAAGCTCAGCGTAGAGGTGTGGTCCGATATCGCCTGCCCATGGTGCTGGGTGGGCAAGCGCAAACTTGAGGCCGCCGTGGCGCAGTTCGGTGAGGACGTCGACGTCGTATGGCGCTCCTTTGAGCTGGACCCCGCCGCGCCCAAGTCGCTGCCAGACGATGTCGACCTAACCTCTCGGCTCGCCGACAAGTACGGTAAATCCCGCGAGGGCGCTGAGCAAATGGTCGACCGCATGACCGCGGTCGGACAGGACAACGGGATCGAGTTCAGGTTCGAGCAGGCGCGGCCCGGCAATACGTTCGACGCGCACCGTCTGCTGCACTGGGCGAGCAACGAGGGCACGCAAAACGCACTCAAGGAGCGATTGTTCGAGGCGTACATGCAGCAGGGCAAGCTCGTGTCTGACCACGAAGTGCTGGTCGAGTTGGCAGCGGATGTGGGGCTCGACCCCGAGCGCGCCCAACTCGTGCTGTCGAGCAACGACTACGCCAGCGATGTGCGCAGCGACGAGGCCGCCGCCGGGACCATGGGCATTCACGGTGTGCCGTTCTTCGTGTTCGGGGGCCGCTTCGCGCTGTCAGGCGCCCAGCCGGTCCAACTGCTGGTCCAAGCGCTGGAGAAGGCCAAGGAGGATGCCACCGCGATCGAGATCGTTGGCGAGGAGACTGAAACCTGCGGGCCCGAGGGCTGTGCCGTCTGACCGTGGGGGACTGCTTGAGGACAGCAGGCTCCCTCAGCGAGGAGTCGGATCCGCGTCCGCGCGGCGCCAGACCAGCGTCACCGCGGATGCGGAGAGCAGCACGAACAGCGCGTACAGCATCGGGATCCACAGCATCTGGTCCTGCTGCGACTCGGGGAAACTGGCGATCACAACGGCGAACGCCAGTGGGCTATTTTGGATGCCAGTCTCCAGTGCGACCGCGCGGCGCTTGGCGACATCGAGTCCGAGCAAACGCGCGACTGTCCAGCCCAAGGTCATGCCAATGATCCCCAGCGCGGCGGCAGCAATATAGCCTGCGGCAGGGATCTCCGTCAGGACCGCATGATTGTCGAGCACAGTGCTGCCCACCAGCAGCACGAGCACGACAACGCCCGAGATCGAACCCGCTCGCTCCGCCTTGGCTGCCGCCTTCGGTCTGCGTGCGCGCAGCAGCATGCCGATGCCGACGGGGACCAACACCAGCATCAGCGTGGTCACGATGCTGCCCAGAGGCAGTGAAAACTCGGTCCCGGTCAGCGCCTGCGCGTACAACACAAGCAAGATCGGCATGAGCGCGACCGCGACGACCGTCGATACGACCGTCATCGAGATACTCAGCGCCAGGTCCGCCCGCGCGTAATAGGTGAAGAGATTCGACGTCGTGCCGCCTGGGGTGCACCCAACCAAAACCAATCCAATCGCCATCGCGGGCGGGAGGTCCAAGCCGCGGGCGAGCGCAAAGGCCACCAACGGCATCCACCCAAACTGGGACGCAAGGCCAACCAGCACCCCCCGTGGCCGTCGAACGATCTGGCGAAACTGAGTCAGGTCCAGCGTCGCCCCCATCCCCGTCATCAGGACGACCAGCAGCAAGCCTAAGAGCGCTTTCTCGAATCCGCCTAGCATGACCGGAGTGGGCCCACCGCAAGATTATCCGCTGGCGCCTCCCCAAGGAAGGCGCTTGACTACGACGTGCTCGAACTTCGACCCAACTGCGAGTTGTGCGACTGCGACCCGGCGGAGCGCTAGCGTGGCTCTACGCGTCTGAAGCGGCCCCGTCGCGCCGATAGATCCCCATCGTCACGCCTGACGAGCCCACGCCGCTGTCGACGAGCGTCAGGTTGGTCGGCGAGATGTCGGGGCCAAACAATCGCTTGCCACCCGGTCCTGCGATGACGGGGAACGTCCACAGGCGAAACTCATCGACGAGCTGATGGGCGAGCAGCGTCTGAATCAGCCGCCAGCTGCCGTGAACCTGGAGCAGCGGCCCCGCTTGGGTCTTGAGTCGAGCGACCTCCTCCGCGACGTTTCCGGTGATACGCACCGAGTTGTCCCACGTCAGCGGTTTCGAGCCCGAGGTGGCGACGAACTTGGTCGCCTCGTTCATCATCGAGGACGTTCGATGACTGGCCGCAAATTGCTCGTAGGTCGTCCGGCCAAGCAGCAGATCGTAGGGAACCGACATGGCGCGTTGCTGGACCTGCGCCATCACGACATCCCAATGTGGCGCGGCCCATCCGCCACCGTTGAAACCCCCGGAGCGGTCTTCGTCGGGTGAGGTGGGCGCCTGCATGACGCCGTCCAAGGTTAAAAATGTCAGAATCGCGAGTTCTCTCATCTGGTGTCCTCCGCCCGAGAGGTCTGGTTGTATCAGGCGGCACTGGTTGGACGCCCGTGCTGCGAGAACGGGCCATCACGTTGGAATCATAAAGTTATTCCGATACCGGTCAGGCGTTCTACGTTGACGTCATCGCAGGGCTCCCCTACGCTCGTCGCGTGGGCATCGACCGCCCTGGGATGTTGGCGCGAGCGCGAGCGGGAGACCGGGACGCCTTCGACGCACTGGTATCGCCACAAAGACTCAGGTTGCGCGCGGTCATCAGACGACTGGTGGCGCACCCGGAAGATACGGACGACGTCGTCCAAGACTCGCTCCTGCAGGCGTTCGAAAAGCTCGACACGTTCCGCGGTGACGCCAGGTTCGGCACCTGGTTGTGCGCGATCGGCGCTCGGAAGGCTCTGGACTATCTGCGAACGCGCAAACGTTGGCGACTGCGCGCGCAGGCGATAGCGGAACACGAGTGCCGCGCCGACCTTGCCGCGTTCGGTGACGAGCTGGCAACGGCGTCCGGCCCCGACGCTGCATTCGACGTTCGAGAGCACATCGCGTTTTGCTTCACGTGCGTGGCTCGAACGCTGGACCCTAGTGAGGCGGCGGCACTCATGCTCAGAGACGTCGAGGGTCAGTCCACTCGGGAAGCCGCGCGGGTTCTGGGGGTGAGTACCTCGGTGCTGCGTCACACGTTGTCCGCAGCACGGGGCCAAATGCGCGAGGGCTTCGAGGGCCTGTGCGCTCTGGTGAACAAACAGGGCGCTTGTTGGCAGTGCAAGAGTCTGCGGCAGCTGTATCCCCCGGCCAAGCGCGGCCCCGATCTACCGGCACTGAGCGATGCGCAGGCAGATGCAGAGGCCCAGTACCGTTGGCGGTTGAAAATCGTGTGCGAGGCCGATGTTGACCGGGGCCGAACCCAGGCGCTGCATGACCTGGCCTGGCGGAGGGTCGCCCACAACGAGCAAGCGCGTCCCTCCGAGGCAGCCGCGGTGCGCCATCGAGCCTGTAGCCGGTATCCTGCTCCGGTGAGTCAGGATGATGACGCCAGCGACAGGCCACGCTCCCCAAGACACACAGCCGCGTCCTCGAATATCAGACCCCTCATCACGTACGCTGTCGCTCGGGGGCTCGCGCGGGACGACGTGCTCCGCCGCTTCGACATCGACCCCGCGGCGCTCGCAGATGTCGATGGTCGCCTTCCGCTGACGACACTGTCGCGCCTGTGGAACGAGCTGCCGGGGCTGACGGGAGACCCGGATATGCCGCTGCATGTTCTGGAGCACGCGGAAATGGCAGACCCTCCACTGGCGATGCTCATTTTCCTCTCTGCACCCACGTTGGGTGATGCACTGCAGCGCCTGGTTCGATACGAACGCCTCAACTTCGATCTCGCCGATAAATCCCTCAGCGAGGTCGTTCTCGATGGAGAGCAGGCCCACATCATCGTGGACCACAGACGCAGTGCGATTGACCCGCCCACGGGGGCGATCATCGATTCGTTCCTCGGCATCGTGACGCTTGCGGGTATCACGACGCACAGGCCGCTTGTGCCCGTAGCGGCGAGCGTGCGCCACCCGGAGCCGCGGCAGACCGCCCCGTATCGAAAAGCGTTGGGCTGCCCGGTCCACTTCAACGCCGCCACCGACCGGCTCACTCCGCGGGCGTCCGATCTCGCTCGGCCGCATCCCGACGCCTCGCGCACACTCGCCGCGATCATCGAGACGCACGCCGCGGACAAGCTCACTCAGTTGCCGCAGGACGAGGACCTCATTGCCAGCGTCCGGCGCTGTGTTCGGGCCTGCCTTCCGGAGGCCAAGGTTGCGCTGGCTGACATTGCCGCGGCGATGGACCTCGGCCCGCGAACTCTGCAGCGCAAGCTCGAGGATCACGGCACGTCACTGCGACAACTCCTCGACGAGGAACGCCGCGCGCTTGCGCTCCACTACATCGGTGACAGGCGCACGGGTCTGATCGAGATCGCGTTTCTCCTCGGGTTCTCCGACCAATCTGCGTTGAGCCGCGCCTTCGTCCGCTGGACAGATTGTTCGCCGCGCGAGTACCGACGGCGGCTCGCCTAAGCCGCCGGGCCGGACACAAAGCCCACCAGTGTCGCGCTGGGCCAAGTTCGTGACGTGCAGCGACAAGGATGTTCGCCGCTGCTTTCGTACGCTCGCGGGGTGCCCGACACGAAAAAAACGGGGGGACTGCTCGCCTTCTTCACGCTCAGCTGCGCCATCACATGGGCGTGTGCACTGCCGACCGCCCTGGCCTTCGCCAGGCACGAGGTCCCCGGCCCAACGGCGCTCTCGCTCGCAGGGTTGAGTGCGTTCGGACCGATGCTGGCTGCGGTCTTCGTCGCCGCGCGGCATCGACAGGTGGGCGCAATGTTTCGTCCTTGGCGCGGGCGCTGGCGGTGGGTAGTCATCGCTTTGTTCACACCGATGGCCCTGCAACTGACGGGCAAGTTACTCGCCGCGGCGCTGGGGTGGCCGGCGAGCGTGTGGGTCAATCTTCCCGTCGAACCCCAGCACGTGGCGGCGTTGATCTTGCTCTGTGTTGGCGAGGAATTCGGATGGCGGGGTTTTGCCCACCCTCGCGTGGTCGCACGGTACGGGTCCGTTCGCGGATCGTTGCTGCTTGGTGGCGTGTGGGCCGTGTGGCACGCGATGTACTTGGTCTCGCCGCACAGCGGCACCATCGACCCGGTGCTGAGCATCATGATGTTGTCGATACCGCCGTACGCGATCCTCTACGCGTGGTTGCTGGAACGCGGTGGCGGGAGTCTGGCGATCGCGTTGGCGCTTCATGCAGGGGCGCACCTGGACAACATCAACCGACTACCCGCTGAGGAACTCGGGGTTCGGGTGATCACGCTCATCCTCGTCGCTGTCGCCGCAACACTGGCCGCGCGGTCGCTGCGATCGTCCGACGCTGTTCGACGCCGTGCTCAGCCCCGCCCGAGGTGACGGCAACCCTGCTACGGCCGCAGAGCCCGGATCCTTGCCGCCAGCTCGGTCGTGCTCGCGAACAGGACGCCGCGATGGTTCATGAACGTTGAGTCGGCACGGTTGAGGTCGAGTTGGCCGCCGTGGATGTCGGTCACGACGTAGCCCGCCTCGTGGAATAGACACGCGGTCGCGGCGAAGTCCCACAGGCTTCCGCCTCCAGGGCGTGTCTTGGGGAACTTGACGTAGCACGCGAGTGGATTTTCCAGCGTCCCGCATGCGCTCATCACGGCGCCGGCCGTCGGTCGGATGTCCACCCCTGTCAAACCCAGGTCGCGCGCAACTCGGCCTAGGCCGGCGACGAACGGGGCGTATTCCGCTGTCGCGGCGAAGCTGCGGTCGGAAAAGAGCGCCAACGTCCGGCTGCTGCGGTCAGGCGCTGCGGTCCACGGCTCACCGTTTCGGTCGATGCCCGCGCCGCGGGCGGCTTGGTAGAGCACACCGTCGACGGGGTCCAGCACGACACCGAGCAAGGGGACGCCATCCCGGGCGACCAGTGCGATGGACACCGCGTAGCCCGGGCGTGACTCGACGAAAGGCAGCGTTCCGTCCAGCGGGTCGATGGACCAGAAATAATCCTTGCTCAGTCGCAGGCCGTCATCGTGCTGTTCCTCGGCCAGCACGCCGAGATCAAAGCGCGCAACGGTTGGGGCAAGCGTCTCAAGGATGATCTCCTGGCTCCGCCGGTCGACGTCGGTCACGATCTGCGACGCGTGCGTATCGCCGCCAGACTTCCGCTCGATCCGCTCGGGACGCGAACGAGCGATGAACTCGCCTGCGCGAGTCGCCGCCAGAGCAGCGCACGTCACGAGGTTCTGTAACTCGTGCTCCGAGATCTTCAAAGCGCCGCCACAACCTCTCGAGCGACGCGTTCGCTGTAGCGGTGGATCTTCCAGTGACCGGGGCTCCAGCCGAGCAAAAACCGGTAGAAGTCGGTCCAGGCCACCCGGTACAACGCACGCCAGTCCCGGTGCAGCGCCGCGAAGTCCAGCGCCGTTCCTGCACGGACTAACGCCGCCTCGAGGTGGTGGAAATACAGGTCCAGCAACGAGTGCTCCATGCGCTCGCAGTCGTCTTCGTTCAGGCAGCTACTGATGAAGTACGCGACGTCCTTCATGCCGCAGCCGCCCCCGACATACTGGAAGTCGACAGCGGCCACGCGCCGACCGTCGGCCGAGAAACAGAAGTTGGCGAGTTTGGCGTCCCCGTGCACGAAGGTCTGATAGGGGCTCTCGTTGAGTTTTCGGTCCACGGTCGCCGCGGCGCTCTTGAGAGTCCCCTCCTCAAGCGCGTCGAACTCGTCGGGCCGGGTCGAGAGGTGCCAGTAGGTACCGACGGGCCAAAGCCCCTCCGGCGCACGGCCCATGAACGTCGCGTGAAAGTCAGCGAGCCAAATAAGACAAGCTTCCGTCTGCGTCGCGTTGGCCTGGCTGAGGCGGCACTCGAATCCCACCGCGTCCAGATCCTCGAGCACCATCAAGACCTGCTCGCCATGGGCCTGCACTGCGAGGCACTCGGGCACTCGGGATGCGGGCCCGCAGTGTGGCGCGTGAAGCCGGTACCACGCGGACTCAACGTCGTACGACCGTACTTTACGCTGGTGCGATCGGTCGGAGTTCCAACCCCGCGGGTGGTCGGTTTGGCTGGGCCAACGCACGTGTTTGACGATCACGCTTGAGCGCCTCGCTCCCTCAAGCCGGTAGCGAACAATCTGGCCGTACCCGCTCCACAGCGCTTGCACCGGCTCGACTCCGATGATCGCAGTCGCACCGGTTGCCGTCAGGGTCATGGCCACGATCTGCGGATCGAGGGGTCGTTGTTGTGTCGGAAGCGGCAGGTGCACCAACTCGCGGTAGAGGATAACGGGGCAGTCCGAGGTGCGAAAACGGGTTCGTTTTCCGATTGCTAAATTTTTAGCACATGCTAGTAAACCAACATGGGCACAGAACCTCGTGCGGCAGCCGACGCACTGTCGCGTCGTGAACGGCAAATCATGGACATTCTGTTCGAGGCAGGTCGGGCCACGGCCGCCGAGGTGCTCGACGCGCTGCCCGATCCACCTTCGTACTCGGCGGTTCGGGCCCTGTTGCGGGTGCTGGAAGACAAGGGCCACCTGACCCATGAGTCCAAGGGCACGCGCTACGTGTATCGACCGACGCGCGACCGACGTCAGGCGAGCCTCGCAGCGCTCAAACATGTCGTGAAGACCTTCTTCGAGGGCTCGGCGAGCCAGGCGGCCGCCGCACTCTTTGAGAGCAACCAAGCACAACTCGGCGACACCGAGTTGGACGCGTTGACGAAGCTTATCGACGACGCGCGGGAAGAGGGACGATAGCCAATGGAACTCATCACCGAACAAGCGGGCCTGCTGGCCTGGAATGCTCGGGCGCTGGCCGTGCTGGCCGTCGTGTTACTTGGCGTCGCGGCGCTGCGGAGCGCACGGGCCTCTGTGCGCCACACAGTGTTGGCGTACGGCGTGCTTGCTGCCGTACTCCTGCCCACGATTGCTGCCGTCCTGCCAGCGGGGCTCGCGTTGGAGGTGGTGACGCCCGTGGTGTCGGCACCGATGCCAGACTTGTCGCAGCTCGCCGAGGCGACGACCCTACCCGCCGCCTCGAACACCACCGCCCCAATGGCACCGCCAAGCCTGGACTGGGGGGTATGGCTGCTCAGGGCATGGCTGCTCGGGTGTGCGTTCGGTTTGCTGCGCGTCCTCGTGTCGATGATCGGCGCCCACTGGCTGCTGCGTGACGCAGGCGCCCCCTCGCTGCGCATCATGGTGATCCACGGCGGACTGCTGCAACGCACCGGAGTCCGTGCTCGCCTTGGAATCACCTCGCGCGTGTGCGTGCCTATTGTCGTGGGCTTTGTGACTCCGACAGTCCTTCTTCCCGACGAAGCCAAGGGGTGGGATGAGCAACGGATCCGCGCGGTGCTGCTGCACGAGCTAGGGCATGTCGCGCAAAACGACCATCGATGGTTCCCCGCACTCCACGTCGCTCGGGCTGTTCTGTGGGTCAACCCGCTGGCTTGGATCGCCTGCGCCCGGTTCTTCCGCCACGCCGAGTTTGCCGCCGACGATGCTGCGATAGCGTCCGGTATCTCGGCCTCGGACTACGCGACCGAGCTTCTCGCCCTTGCGCGAGTTGAGTTCGCCGTCGCGCCCCTGCTGACGGTGCCCGCCCTCGGGCGGACAGAGATCGGGATTAGGATCCGGCGCGTACTGAACTCGCAAGGCTCGCTGCTTTCCCTTCGACGCGTGCTACCGGTAGCGCTCGGCACCCTGGGCGCCGCGCTGTGCATTGCCCTGCTGCGGCCCGCCGCCACGCCATCGAGCGACGACGAGCCGCCCGCGGGAAAGAATGCGGCGTCGGTCGCCGAGGGATCTGGCAGTGGATCTGGCAGTGGGTCTGGCAGTGAGTCTGGCGATGTACCTGAGTTGCCTGATGCGCGCGGCACCGTCCCCGTCCCCAAGGGCGCCCGGGTTCGCGCGTTCGGGGGCAACGTTTCGCTCCAAGTGGACGGAACGACGCACGGCCTTCAGTCGATTGGCCCGAACTCGGAAGATCGCCATGGGCACGCGCTGACGAAGCTGCTCGACGCTATAGAGGAGTTCTCGGACACCCCCGAGTACATGCTCTTCGAACTGGATGGCCGCCTTCCTTTCCAGCACGTCGTGGACATCCTCTACACGGCTGGTCGCGCGGAGGTCAGTGAGTACCGCTTGGTGGTGCGCGTCGACGACCAGGAACGCGCCCTTGAGGTCCGACCGCCGCTCTTTTACGCCGTCGGTGCGAGCGTCGGCGATGTACCCATGACGCTCCGCGTCGTCTGGCACAAGGACGGTCGTACGCTCGCCGTGGCGCGCACCCACGGCGAACAGGCATCGAGCGTCTCGTGTGGCGTGGCGGCCAAACGTGAGGAGGTCGCCGACCTCATCGCCAACGCGTGCAAGGTCAGCGAAGGACGACCGATCTCCGTTACCTTCATTCCCACAGATCTGACTCCCTACCGAGATCTCGTCCAGATCATGGCCGCCGCCCACCGTAGCTGCGGCGGCGCCAACGTCATCGCCACCGGGCCTATCCACGATACAGCCACCACAGCCTGCAACGCCGGCTCATTCCGCCTTGGGAATGAAGCTCAACCCTGAG
>JAESSZ010000448.1 GCA_016763875.1 Nannocystaceae bacterium | reverse complement strand
GTCCATGCTGGGTGGGTTCTTCGAGAGATGGGTCCTGCAAGCCCGGGTCGCCGACGAGAACGAGCAACTGGCGGTCGAGAATCGCGACCTACGTCGGGTTGTGCGCGAGTTGGCCAAGCTACACGAAGAAAATCAGAATCTTCGGCGGGCGCTGCAGATGCGCGACAAGGTCCCCGAAGACATGATTCCGGCCGAGCGGGTGGGGGTCGATCAGTCGCCGTTTTTTCGCGTCGTCAACATCCGGATCGATCGCGGGAACACGTTCGCGCGTGCGGGCATGGCGGTGCTCGCTCCGGACGGGGTCGTCGGGCGTATCGACAAGACCTTCGACGACTACAGCGACGTCATGTTGATCACCGATGCGCGCAGCAAGATTGCGGTGGAAGTCGCCCGCAACCACGCGCAGGGGATCTTGCAGGGGCACACCGAAGACAGCTGCATCGTGGACGTCTCTAAGGACTACGAGGTCGACGCTGGCGATCTGATCATTACTTCCGGGGTGGACGAACTGTTTCCCAAGGGCCATCCCGTCGGCCAGGTCATGGAGATCGAGCAGTTGGTCGGAGACCAAAAACGTCTGCACGTGCTGCCGTCGGTGCGCTTCGATCGCATCGATGTCGTGTGGGTTGTCCTCGCCAATGCACCCAAGCCCGATCCTGATGCCGGGCAACCGATACCCGCACTGCAGGCAAGAGGCCTCTCCCCGATTCCCTAGGAGCCTGTGGTGCTGCGCGCATTCGTGTACATCGTTCTCGGTTGGCTGCTCATCGCGCTCGTTGGGGGCATGGCGGAGGTGTTGGACGTGACGGTGATGTTGCCCGCGACCTCGGCGGTGATCGTGACCCATGTTGCGTTCTCGCGGTCGGCGTCGGTGCCCGCGCCGCTATGTGTCGCGGTGGCGCTCGGCTACCTTGAGGACCTGCATCAAGGCGCGCCGATAGGCACGCTGACCATGGCCTACGCGGTCACGTACCTTGCCTTGCGCTGGGTCTCGGCACGGTTGGCCCTCACCGGATGGGTGCTGCAGGGGCTCGTCGCGCTCGCGACCGTTGTGTTCGTCGATCTGGTGACGTTTGGGGTGCTCATCGCTATGGCGGACGCGTTTGGGGTTCGGCGGGAAGCACTCGTAACCTCGTTGTTCTCGGTGCATTGGCACGCACTGGCCACGCTGCTCGTCGCGCCGCCGGTCTGGTCGCTCATCGACCGCACGATGGCCCGGCTGAAACTGGATGAGCGGCCGCCGGGCCAGGCGTACTGGACCGGGCAATGATCAACGTTCGCGGCCGAGACAACCTGCGCGACCTCAGGCCCCGCTTTCAGGCGATGGTGGGTCTGGTCGTGCTCGTTTTCATCGGTTTCGCAGTTCGCTTGTGCCAGATCCAGGTGCTCGAGGGAGACCACTACTCGCGCCGGGCCGAGCGCAACTTCGTCGATGTGGTCGACGTCGAGGCGCCGCGCGGTCGCGTATTTGCGGCCGGTGGGGAGCCGCTGGCGACCAATCGTTCGGCCTACACCCTCTACATCACCGCGTGGACGCGTTTTGTTCGCGATGGTGAGGCGGGGACCGTGCCGAGTCCCGAGGGGGAGCGCCTCTCCATGGACGACGCAACGGTCGAACTCGTTATCTCTCTCATCGATTTCGTCGACGAGGACGACGAAGCTCGCTTTCGTGACCGCGTGGCTTCGTTGCGCGCCGAACAAGACGTGGGCAAGTACGCCCAGCTTGTGCGGCGAAACCTGAGTTGGGAGGAGAACGCGCGACTGCAGGCACGACTGGACGGCATCGATCCTTGGGTCGAGATTCGCGGAACCTCGCGTCGCTACTACCCTCAGGGAGCGATCACCGGATTTGTCACTGGGCACATGGGCAACATCGGACGTGGGGCTCTCGATCGCTCCCCACATCTGGGCTATCGCCCGGGCGACCGCGTTGGCCAGACCGGGATCGAGCGAGCATGGGAGAACTACCTGCGTGGGCGGCTCGGGTCGCGCTCGCGTGTGGTCGATGCTCGTCGTCGTGAGGTCCAAGAGCCGCCGCCAGCTGCGACTGAGGCGCTACCGCCCGATCGCGATCCCATTCCCGGTCAAGACATCTATCTCACGCTCGACGTGCCGCTCCAGGACGTTGCCTACCAGTCGCTGTCGACCAAGCTTGCTGGCGGCGTCGTGGCGATGGAGGTCAAAACGGGGAAAGTGTTGGCGATGGTGTCCGTGCCCGGTATCGACCCCAACCGCTACGAGCAACCGATCGCGGCCAGCGAATGGAACGCGTGGGCGAACAGTCCGCTCAAGCCATTCATCGACAAGACCGTTCAGGAGCACTTCTTTCCCGGATCCACGTACAAGGTCGTGTCGGCACTCACCGCGCTCATGCATCCGGAGTTCGACCCCGATGCGGAGATCGAGTGTGACGGTTACCTACGCTACGGCGGCCGCAAGTTTCGCGATACGCACCGTCACGGCGTCATGAATCTCGAATCGGCGATCATCGAGTCCTGTAACACGTATTTCTATCAGCTTGCCGTCGACAACGTGCTGTCGCTGGAGCGCGTTGAGCCGGTCGCGCGCGCGTTGGGCCTGGGCGAGCGGACCGGACTGGGTCTCAATGCCGAAGTGAAAGGCACGATCCCGACGCCCGAGTTCGAGGCGCGAGAGGGGACGTATCAGGGCGGCGTTCGGCTCAACAGCGCGATCGGGCAGGGCAACGTGAAGGTCACGGTGATGCAGCTTGCCGTCCTGTACGGGGCCGTTGCAAACGGTGGCTACGTCATGACGCCGTACTTGGTCGATCGCATCGAGACCAACGACGGCAAACTCGTGTTCGAGAGTCAGCAGCAGCGTCGCAACAACGAGCCAGTCATTGACCCCAGCGATCGGGAGCGGATTCATCGCGGGCTGATTGGTGTCGTCAACAATCGCGAGGGGACCGCGTACAGCCAGCGACTATCGGGGATCGTGGTTGCCGGCAAAACCGGTACCGCGCAGGTGGGGCGAGACCGCCGAATCGCGAGGAAAGGCGAAGTGCTGATCGAGGGTTGGGATACGACTCAGGATCACGCTTGGTTTGCCGCGTATGCGCCCGCCGGTGATCCGAGGATCGTCGTTGTTGCGATGGTGGAGCATGGCGGTACGGGTGCCGATGCCGCCGCGCCGATCGTGATGAAGGTCATCAACCACTACATCGGCGCCACGACAATGCAGACCGAGACGCCGCCGCGCGCCTATGGGGTGCCGCCGCCTCTACCCGGTGCCGCCGATCCTGATCCCGGTGCTGGCGCACCCAAGGGGGCAGGCCAGTGAACGAGTTACTCGATGGCCCACGGGACCTGTGGGGTCGCATCCGACGCGATGTCGACTGGGTGGTCGTGACGCTCGCGCTAGCGATCGTTGCGTTGGCGGCCATGAACCTCAACAGCGCTGGTGCGGGCGACTGGACCGGGCGGGTGCAGGCGCAACTACGCTGGGTGGGGCTCGGCACCGTTGTGATGTTCGTCGTTGCCGCCATCGACTACCGCGTCATGTACAAGACGGCCTACGCGGCCTACGCACTTGGGGTTGGGTTGCTGGCGTTGGTGCCTTTGTTGGGGATCAAGGTCAACAATGCGCGGCGATGGCTTGGCACCGAGGACTACCGACTACAGCCGTCCGAGAACATGAAAGTGATCATGGTCGTCGCAATAGCGCGGTTCCTCCATGACGCGGCCGCCAAGTCGCCACGGAAAGGCCGCCAACTCTTGATTCCCGCCGCGATGGTGCTGCTGCCGGTGGCGTTCATCGTCAAACAGCCCGACCTGGGCACGGGCATTATGTTGCTGATCATCGCGTTCTCGGTGATGAGCGTGGCCGGGTTGCGAATACGTACGATCCTCGCGGTGGTCGGTTCTGGTCTGCCGTCGTTTGTTCTGGCGTGGCGGTACCTCCAGGGTTATCAGCGCCGCCGCATCGATGTGTGGCTCGATCCTCAGCAGTACGCCGACAAAGAGGGCTACCAGACGATCCAGGCGATGATCAGCGTCGGCAACGGTGGCATCTTTGGTCGCGGCGTTGATCAAGGGACACAGAACGTCCTGGGGTTTATGCCCGAGCCGTTTACCGACTTCCCGTTTGCGGTTTACGCGGAGGAGTGGGGGTTTGTCGGCGCCACCATGGTGATGGCTTTGTACATGTGCCTCGTGCTGTGGGCGGTCAACATCGCCAGCCAGGCCAAGGATCGCTTCGGGGCGTTGTTGTGCGCTGGGGTTGCTTCGTTGTTTTTCTGGCACGTCGTGGTCAATATCGGCATGGTGCTGCAGCTTGTGCCGGTTTCCGGCATCACGTTGCCGTGGTTTTCTGCGGGCGGCAGCAACGTGCTGACGATGATGATAGCGCTTGGCATTCTCATGAGCGTGTCGCGAAGCCGGCAGTACCGACGCTGAGGGGCGCCATCGGAGATCGCCGGCGGGCGACAACGCGCTCGCCCCGATACCGGCGATGGTGTGCGCGCGGCTGCACACTGGCGTCCGATCCGCACGGCGTTAACACCGGCTCAATCCCGCGAGACCACGGGCGTTTGTGGGCGTTGAGGGTGGTGCGCAGGATGCTGCGCACCGTGACGGCCGGGCCCCGCGTGCTATTGCTACCCGGGCTGGCGCCTCGGTGCGTCCACGATCCACATGTCGTCGTCTCGTCCACGCATAGGGGTGATAACCAACCCCAACTCGGGCAAGAACCGAAAGCGGTACTGCGAGGATCCGAAACGGCGCCTGCAGGAGTTGGTCAAGGCGGCTGGCCCCGACGCGATTGTCCGTCAGACCCGCGATCTTTCGCACCTTCGCGAAGCGGTCGCAGAGTTCTATGACGCCGGCTGCGAGTACTGGGTCTGCGACGGTGGCGACGGCACATTGCACTGGCTGCTCGCCACCGCGATGGACGTGGCACGACAGCGCGAGGGGCTTGCCCCCGGAGACGCTCGGGTGCCGTCGTTGCCGACGGTGATCCCCGCCAACGGAGGCAGCGTCGACTTCATCGCCCACAAGGCGGGCGTCCGTGGTGAGTGTGGCGAGTTGGTGGCGGCTTTGTCGGCGCAACTGCGGCGGGGACAAACCCCCGCGCACGTCGAACTCGACACCCTGCGCGTGGTCGCCAAGGTGGCCAACCCCGCTCCCGGTGAGCCTGAGATCATTGACCGCGTTGGTTTTGCCGCGGCGCTTGGCGGCGTCGCGCAGCGCTTCTTCGAGAAGCTGTACGCGATCCGTCCGGTCGAGCCCCACAAGATAGCGATGCTGCTCGGCAGCGCTATGGGAAGCCTCGCGGTCGGGCGCAGTCCACTCGTGCGTGTGCTGCCTCCGCGGGTTCGCGCGCTTCCGTGGCTGTCACGCGAGTTCGCGGACGACATCTTCGAGCCGACGCGCGCGCGCGTCACGGTGGACGGGCAGCCGTTGTCGTTCGACTCGTTTGCCTCGCTGCAAGTCGGCTCGATCGACATCAACCTGGCTGGTGTGGTGCGTACGTTTCGCCACGCGGCAACGCCTGGCGTGCTGCATGCCCAGGCGATGTCGATGTCGCCGTTGGCAGTGGCAGCCAACCTGCCCAACATCGTATTGGGCACCAGGATCTGGGGCAAACGCGTGTACGACGGTCCGGCTCAGTCACTGCGTGCGGTCGCGATCGACGCCCTGCTGGATCCCGTGATCGATGGCGAGATGTTCTTCGGGATCTCTGAGATCGAGATCACGCGAGGGCCTGCGCTCGCAGTGCCGATCGTGCGGCCGCGTTCGCGGTCCGCTGCCGCGTGAGACGGATGCGAGACGCTTGTGGGGCGTGTGCCTCGCCGTCCGCGCATTGAGTGAACACACGTTGGTGGCCCTGCAATCTGGCGCAACGCGGTTCGTTGTCGTCGGTGTCAGGTAACGCAGTGTCGTTTGCGAGACTTGACAGCCCGTTGGCAGGCAGGGCAGCGTTCCTTGCGGAATTCCCCCGGCTTACGCCGCCCAGTCCCCATTCAGGAGAAAACTACACATGAAGCGCTTGTCCTTGCTCACCGGTCTTGCCTCACTCGCCGCTCTCTCGCTGCCTGGCAGTGCGAGCGCCGAACCCACTGTTCTCGTCATTCCAACGGAAGCCGTGGAGATCACGAATACGGGCATGTGCTCTGTGCCCCAGAACAACAACTTGAGCAACTCGGCCCTGGGCTGCTTCAATGCCGCGTCGGGGACTCGCGAGCCCTACGACGACGTGCCCGGGATGACCACCGCGTTCGAGACTGCGCTGGCTGACTTCGACGTTCACGTCACCAACGAGCGCCCGCCCGAGTACCTCCCGTACATGATGCTCATGCCTTCGACGGTCGCGCCCGAGGAGGAGAGCCAGTCGTTCACCTGCACCTTTGCAGGGTTCAACTGTGATGCGTTCCAGCGCAACCGTATGGCGTTTACGTCGGGGGACACGGAGCAGTGCACCGATCCTGACCCGGTTCACGCCGCGTTGTATGCGTTTGGCCGCATGTCGGGCCTGGAAGGGGTCGACAACATCGAGGACCCGATGAACTACCCGCCGGATTACACGATGCCGGTCACTGGGTACCAAGACGCTTGTAACGAGCGCGTCCCAGATTTCGCCTTCGACCGCGACAGCGGGAAGACCGTTTCGCAGCCGCTTCACTGCACGTTCCGCCAGCACGTGGCGTGTGACCCACCGGACGGCGCGTTCGACGACGCGCCGCAAAACAGCTACCAGGACCTGCTTGCGTTCTACGGCGAGCGCCTCGATGACACGACGGCGCCCACGTTCGAGAATGTGCTGCCCGAAGACGGGACCGTCCTGATGGTGGGTGAGTTGATCCTTGCGGCAGACATTCTCGACGACGACCTGTACCTTGGCGCGCGCTGGACCATCAGCTCGCCCGCGCTTGAAGAGGCTGGCATCGAGGGCGGCAGCATCAGTAAGTGCACCAACCAAGCGTGTCTGGACCCACAGAGCGGCGACGCGTTGGAGTGGGCCGACGGCCAGCTCAAGGCGACCGACAGCGACTGGGGCGCCACCGAGTTCGCGGACGCTCCCGCTGGCGAGTACACCATCACGCTCGAAGCGAGCGACTTCCACGGCAATGTGGCCGAGATGATCACGTTCACCGTGACGGTCATGGCAGAAGAAGTCGACGACACCGGTGGTGCCGATGAGACCGGCAACGGCGATGCTGGTGACGACGGCGACGATGGCGGCGACGACGGTGTGTTCACCACGGGTGTTTTTACCGCAGACAGTGATGCCATTATTACAAAAGGGTTGATTGCCATCCTCATCCGTTCCTTTTC
>JAESSZ010000447.1 GCA_016763875.1 Nannocystaceae bacterium | reverse complement strand
GATGCCCAGTAGGCAAACGCTGGCTGGGAATGAAGGAAGAACAAGAGGAGCAGCACCACAAAAGCAATTCATTTGTGTTCTTCCGCGTGAACGATGCAGACGCAACAGCCAACGCGACATTTCCCGGCTGCTAGGGATTCCTGTGGTGGGCCTAGTCCAGCCGGGTCACCACATCGCTCCCCCTCCCGCCGTTGAGGATCTTGAGCGCCACCGTCCGGTCGAGTCGACTGTCCCGGGCGGCGTAGACCACGCCCATAGCCCCCGCCCCGGCCCGGCGCTCGATCGTGTACCGCCCGACCCGACTGCCCGCCGTGAGCTCGTGCGTCACGCCGTGGGACGGTGTCGCGTCGACGCCGTCATGCGTCGTCAGGTCGGTCAAGCGAGGAGGGTATCAGGGATCCGTTGGCGACATCGGCGGTGCCGCGGCGCTGTGGCGTTGCGACTACGGCGCGGCAGGATAGCCGGCAATCCGTCAACCACCCGCGTTGGCGCCATTGTTGAATTTCTTGATCTCGCCGCTCTTGATCTTCGCCCAGTAGATATCCAGTTCGCGCTTGACGATCGGCGACAGAATGTAGAGGCCGAGGATATTGGGGGCACAGATCAGAAACACCAGCGCATCCGAAATGTCGAGAATCGGACCAAGTTTCACAATGCAGCCGAGCGCCACGAAAACGCAGAACATCAGCTTGTAGACGATCTGGCCGGTCGCGTTTTCGCCGAACAAGTAGGTCCAGCCCTTAAGTCCGTAATAGGACCACGAGATCATTGTCGAGAAGGCGAACATCATGCCGGCAAAAGCCAGCGGGATCGGGAACCATGAGATCTGGCTCTCGAACGCCTTGGACGTCATGGCGATTCCCGTCGCGTCGCCGGCGAAACCGGGATGGGCAACAGCCGTCGTGCCGATGACCATCGCGGTGATCGTGCAGATGACGATGGTGTCGATGAACGGTTCGAGTATCGACACCATGCCCTCGGTTACCGGCTCATTGGTGCGGACTGCCGCGTGCGCGATGGATGCCGAGCCGATGCCGGCCTCGTTTGAGAACACCGCCCTTTGAAACCCAATGATCATCGCGCCCAAAGCGCCGCCCGCGACCCCTTCGCCGGTAAACGCTCCGGTGAATACATTGCTGATCGCCTGTGGAATGGCAGCACCATTCATGAAGATGACGATCAGCGCAAAGAGACAATAGAAGCCGGCCATGAACGGCACGATCTTCTCGGTCACTGCGGCTATCGACTTGATGCCGCCGACGATCACCAGGAACGCCATTGTCCCCATGACGATACCGACCAGCCAGCCGAGGCCATCGAAGAATCCGCCGGTGACGCCGTTGAGCTGCGCATAGGCTTGGTTGGACTGGAACACGTTCCCGATGCCCAGCGCCCCAATGAAGATGCCAATGGCATAGAAGGTGCCCATGAATTTGCCGAAGCCTTCCATGCCCCGCTCTGACAAACCCTTGCGCAGGTAGTACATCGGACCCCCTGAGACCGAGTGGTCTGGGTTTTCGTTGCGGTATTTGACCCCTAATGTGCACTCGACGAATTTGGTCGACATGCCGAGAACACCGGCCGTGATCAGCCAGAACGTGGCACCCGGGCCGCCAACGGTCACTGCAACCGCGACTCCGCCGATGTTGCCTATGCCGACCGTGCCGGACACCGCCGTTGCCAGCGCCTGGAAATGCGAGACCTCGCCCGCGTCATCCGGGTCGGAGTAGTCGCCCCGCACCAACTGGATCGCGTGTTTGAAGCCCCAGATGTTCACGAACCCCAAGCGGACGGTGAAAAATACGGCGCCAAGGACCAACCACAAGACTACGATGGGCAGTTCGACGCCGAAGATCGCTATCGTGAAGAAGACAAAATCTTTGACGACTTTGGCGATGGGAGCGGTGACTGCGTTGATGGCGTCGTCGATGCCGCCAGCGAGCGCCCGCTGCGGAACAAGGAACAAGGCGAGAGTTGTCAGTGCCAGGTGCCAGCGTTTTACGAGCGTCTCGCACAAAACGCGGGCGGCTTTGGCCCGAACGATTACCGGCAGCGCACGCTCGCTTCCGGGACTTCCGTCGACACCAACTACGAGATTTCTAACGTTTGTCACTTGCGCTCCGACGATTCTAAGGACTTACGATCTTGCGTATTCGCAGCGCGACAGGAAGTCGCACCCGATGATGCTCTGTATCTCGAATGGACCCTGCTTGACCAACGCCTCCGGCAACCCGCTGTCGGCCGGCGCTCGGAAGTCCGTAGTGCGTCGAAACGTGACCGCGCTCGAGGAATCGTCCGCCCCTGCTCATTGCGCCGCTCGCCTCGGAGACTTCACACCTCCCAAGCGCGGAAACGTGGCCAATGCCTCACCGCTCAACGCGGGGTTGGCGATGGCCACCGCATCAGCAGGCTCGACATTCGATGGTGGCCTGCGGGGAGGACCCAATGGGTGCGAAGGAGCCTGAAGGAACGACCGGGCTCACTGCCGCGGGCACCAGCGAGCCCGGCTCAGGCTCGGACGGTGACTGGGGGGGAACGTCGTGGGAGGACGGCTCCAGCGCGGGACTGTCGTCCGGCACGGCGGCGGACGAGAGCAGCGGGAGCGGGTCGACCGGCATCGATCCCCAGGCCCCTTACGAGCCCATCCGATATCCGTCCTCGAGGCCGATGGCGACGGCGACTCGTGTGTGGCCCGCGGGGACCGCGGCATCGAGGGCGAGCTTGGGGCGGGAACGTGGGACATCGTGGTCGACACGTGGAGCGACGGCGGCGACACGTTCGTGGGCGAGTACCTTTTCGTGGTGCTCCCGTGCCAGCCCGGCGTCGAAGCCTGCGCTGGCGCCCTGTAGCGGTGCGGTCGCATCGAGGGCGGGAGCTTTGGGGACCGGCGGCGGTTCGGGATAGACCGGCGGCGCTCCAGGAGCACGCGTCTACGTCGCTCCGCTAGAGCGGGCGTAGCAAACCCGCTTGATCGAGGACGACCAGCCGATTGTCCTCCAAGCGTAGATACCCGGCGGTGACCCACGCACGCAGGTGTTTGTTGATCGACTGCCGCGTGGTGCCCACAAGGTCGGCGAGTTCCTGCTGCGACAAGGCGAGGACCAGCCCCACGTGATCGCCCCGCTGCTCTCCAAAGTGCCGCGCCAGCAGAACGAGCTTCTTTGCGATGCGCTCCCTCAAAGCAAGGGAGACGACGTCTTCATGGTGCTCAGCAATGTGGCGCATCCGCGTCGCGAGCATGTTGAGGATGCGTCGCGAGAACGTGGGAGAGCGCAGCAGCAGGCGATCAAAACCCGCCCGACTGAGCACCACCAGTACGGATCGCTCGAGTGCGACGACGCGGGCCGCCCGAGGTTCGTCAAGCAGCAGCGCGGGGGCCCCGAACGCCTCGCCGCGCCCGTAGATCCCCATGGTGATCTGCCGACCATCGACGCCTGGCATCACGACCTTGAGATGCCCCTCGCTCACCCCAAAGAAGCTCTCCGCTTTGTCGCCGCATTCGACTACGACCTCATCATGTTCGTACTGGCGGGTCCGTACCTCCGCGAGCAGGAGTGCTGCGTCCGCTGATGGGAGCGCCGCGAACGCTTCCACACGGTCGACCGCGACCTGCAGCGCGGGGTTCACGGTCTTCTGGTTAGCACGAAAGAAGCTTCGCCGAGGTGTCGGCCAGGCGACACCCCACAGCGAGTGCCTCAGCTAGGCTCGGCGCATGCGTCAAGGAAGTTGTTCATGCGGCCAGGTTACCTACGTCGCCCGCGGCGAGCCCATCGTAACGGCGCATTGCCACTGCCGCGACTGTCAGCGCATCACGGGCACCGCCCACTCCACAGGCGCAATGTTTGCGGTTGGCGATGTCACGCTCACGGGGAAGACCGCCGAGTTTGAACTGCCCGGGATAACTGGCGCCACCGTTACCCGCACGTTCTGCCCGACGTGTGGCAGCCCTCTGTTTGGCAAGAACACCAAGATGCCCGGGTTCATAACGTTGTCTCTGGGTACGTTCGACGACCTCGAGTCGTTTACCCCACAGGTCGCGATCTTCGCCCGGAGCAAGCCCACATGGGACGCCGTCGACCCGTCCGTGCAGTCCTTTGAGACTCAGCCCGCTTGGTCGCCCGGCGACGGCGTCTGAGCAGCCCAACCTGCTGGACGAGTGGGCGGCCGACCGGCGGATTCAGCAGGGAGACGGCAAGCTCATCGCCGAGCCTTCGAGATAGCCGGGAGTGCTCGCACGGGCCGAGAACTTCCGCGACAGCTCGTGGACACCCGGGGCGTCCAGGAGGAAGCGGTGGTCCGCGTTGATTGGAATCACCTCCACACGACCCGGGGCCACGCTCGACCAGCCGTTGGTCGGCTCAGTGAATCCATCGCCGAACTCGGCCGGGCGCTGAGTGGCGCGAAACAGGACGATCGAGCCGTCATACGACGGAGGATGGTACAGCTCCATTGCTCTTATGTTAGCGGCGATGACTCTATTTACAGCAGTCACCATGCTGCTCCCGGAGACGTCCTCCATGCCGGAGGTCAGAGATTCGGAGAACTGTGCCCTGAACTGACCCAGCACTAGGGAAACTTGATCGCGCCACGACAGGCCTCGCATTCTGCCGAACAGGCCAAGCAGCCTTTGCCCGAGAGGCTTGCGTGCCGGGTAGTCCGGACCAAATGTATCGAATAGGGCAAGCAGGTCGATGGCTTCGCCCGCAGATCGCAGTTGATGCGCAATCTCCACGGCCACAAGTCCACCGAATGAGGCGCCTGTGAGGCGGTAGGGGCCCTTGGGTTGCTTCTTTCTGATCAGCCGGACGTAGTGCGCGGCCATCTCAGGCACGGAGCTATGGGGTTGCTGCTGCCCATCGAGTCCACGTGCCTGGATCCCGTAGAGGGGCTGGTCGACGGGCAGGTTGGCGGCCAAATGTCGGATCCACAGCACCGATCCACCGATGGGATGGATCGACCAGATCGGGCAGCGGTCGCCGCCCGATTGCGCGACAACCACGAGCGTTTCCTCGTTCCTCAGTTTCTTGCCCACTGCGATCTACTCGGGACCTAACGGTCCTTGTCTACTGTAGTGACACTCGCGACCAAAAGCATTCCCGAAAAACGAAGAAAACCGCGATCGGACTGAGGACATGCTGCGTGGCCTGCGTCCAGAAGAACGGTGTTAGAGTCCCCGCGCATTTATCTGGTGCGTTCGGCCCCCAAAGGCGCCGCCAAATTGAATCTGTCGACTGAAACTGACGAGGGCCGCTATGGGCTCTCTACGATACTTTGCGGTGTCGCGGACGCAAGTTCGCATCGTCTCGCATTTCGGTTCCTGCACGACGGCGAGAACCAAGCCGAAGAACTGACGTATGGGGAGCTTCATCGTCGCGCGCAGGCCGTCGCCGCGCGGCTGGCGGCCGCTTCACCCGCCGGATCCCACGTCCTGGTCGTATGCCCGCCTGGGCTGGACTACATCGTTGCGTTGTTCGCTTGCATGCACGCCGGGATGGTCGCCGTGCCCGCGTTCCCGCCCCAGGACATGCACCGAGCCGCCGAGCGTCTGGTCACGATCCTGAAGTCCGCGAACATCTCGGTCGCGTTGGGGACCAGGGCGGTTCGGCAGATCCTGGCGCAGGCGATTGGACCGGAGCACCCGCTCTCACGCTTGCCGTGGCTCGTTGCTGATTCAGACGAAGCTGATGCCACGGATGCGGCGCTGTGGCGCCCGCCGTCGAGCGGTCCGCGTGATCTGGCGCTGCTTCAGTTCACCTCCGGTTCCACATCCACGCCCCGCGGCGTGATGCTCACGCAAGACAACTTGCTGTCGAATTGCCGCGCCATCGCGCAGAGGATGCGGGTCGAACCCGACAGCCACGTTGTGTCGTGGCTGCCCCCGTACCACGACATGGGGCTGATCGGCTGCCTGATGGGTCCCGCGCTCGTCGGGGCCGCGACCACGCTGATGTCGCCGATGGCGTTCCTCGCCAAACCGTACCGATGGCTGTCGGCGTTGAGCCGCTACGGGGGTCACATCAGTGGCGGTCCTGACTTCGCCTACGGCCCGTGTACCCGACGCGTGACCGACCAAGAGTGCGAAACGCTGGACCTGAGTCGGTGGCGTATCGCGTTCAACGGGGCCGAGCGGGTGCACCCCAACACCATGCGAGAGTTCGCTGAACGGTTTTCGCCGAGCGGTTTCTCGCCCTCGGCACTGCGTCCCTGCTACGGCTTGGCGGAAGCGACTCTTTGCGTCACGCTCGGCAGCGAGGGGCGGATCTCCGCGCCGTATCACTTCGAGGCCGATGCGCTCAAACAAGGGCTCGTTCGCCTGGCCGAGTCGGAGGCACGGTCCGTCGAGTTGCTCGGTTGCGGCACGCCGATGCCCGAGCATCGCGTACGTGTCGTCGAGCACGGGACCGGGCGCGCGCTGCCTCCTGGTCGGGTCGGTGAGATCTGGGTCTCTGGGCCTTCGATCGGTGCTGGGATCTACGGTGACAAGGCGCTGTCTCGGGCTACGTTCGCGGCCGAACTCTTGCTGAGTGATGGCCACCGATACCTGAGGACCGGTGATCTCGGATTTCTCCACGAGGGCGAGCTGTATGTCGTCGCGAGACTCAAGGACCTCATCATTATTCGCGGCCGGAATCACTATCCGGACGACATCGAGAAGGCGGTAGGCCAGGCCCACCCCGCGCTGAGGCTTGGGGCGACGGTGGCGTTCATGGTCGAGAGCGCCGAGGAAGAACGTCTGATCGTGGTGCAGGAACTCCGGTCGTCGGAGACGGTCGACAACGAGGCGGTGGCGGCTGCGATACGAGAGGCGGTCGCGCGCGCCCTCCAGCTTCCGGTTCACAGCATCATGCTGGTGCCCGCGCGCACCATACCGCGCACATCCAGCGGCAAGGTGCAGCGGCAGAAGACCAAGTCGATGTACGAGGGCAGCACGTTGCCGGGCGTGAACCTCGCGCTGCGCACCAGTGGTGCATTTCCTCGCGCGACCGGGAGTTTTCCAAAGCAGGGCGAGGATGATCTCGAGTCGAAGGTCCAGGACGTCATGGCTCGGCACCTCGGGCAGCGCGTCGTTCAGCTAGACGACGACTTCTTCGCTCTTGGTGGCCACTCGCTGCTCGCAACCCGCGTGATGTCCCATCTACGCGAGTCACTGTGTGTCGATCTGCCGCTGCGGCTGATCTTCGATGCACCGACCCCGCGCGGGCTGGCAGCGAGCCTTCGTAGCGTTCAGCTTCACCTGAGCGTGCCCGCGATCGAGGCGATCGATCGCGATGGCGAACTCCCGCTGTCGTACTCGCAGGAACGCATGTTCTTCATGCATGTCCTGCGGCCCGACAGCGCGGCGTACAACATTGCGGGGGCGATGCAACTGGACGGTCCGCTGGACGCCGACGCGGTCCACGGCGCTTTGGCGGACGTGGTGGAGCGCCACGAGATACTCAACGCTGGCTACCGCGCGACCGCGGACGGGGCGCAGCAGATCCTTCGTTCGCACACCGCGATCGAGGTCCGGGCCAGCGATTTTTCCGGGGCGGTCAACCCTCAGCAGCAGTCGGACCGGGCAGCGAGTGCACTCGCCGTAGAGCCGTTCGACCTACAGCGCGATCCTCTCGTTCGGATCGCGTTGCATCGGATGGGGGAGTCGTCGCATCGCCTCATCTTGTGTGTTCACCATATCGTGGCCGATGGTTGGTCGCTTGAGATAGCCCTGCACGATTTCGTCGCGTTCTACACGGCGAGGCGACACGGGGTGGCGGCTGAGCTTGAGCCGCTTACCACCCAGTACGTTGACTACGCGGCCTGGCAACGTGAGTTTCTCAGCTCCGGGCGGCTGCGGGCCCAGCTGGACTACTGGACCACCCGACTCGCGGGGGCGCCCGCGCTGCTGTCGCTACCGACCGATCGCCCGCGACCGGCGGAGCCGGACAACGACGGCGATCTTGTCCAGATCAGCATGTCGACGACGCTCGTTGAAAAACTCAGCGAACTCGGCCGCGAGCATGGCGCGACGCTGTTCATGGTGATGCTGGCGGCGTTCAACGTCGTACTGTCGCGCTACTCCGGTCAGGTCGACATCTGCGTGGGGACGCCCATCGCCAACCG
>JAESSZ010000044.1 GCA_016763875.1 Nannocystaceae bacterium | reverse complement strand
CTTGAACGTCGTGCCTCCGAGTCCGTAGTGGCCGTCGCGCCGACACTTTTGAATGATGAAGCACTTGCCCCACTTGTCGTTGTGCGAAAAGTCGACCTCCCGGTGGCGGTACGAGGTACTCGGTGGCGCCATCAGGTGGAAACCGTGACCCGCGTCCCCGAATCGATTTTGCATGCGCCGCCGAATCGCAGAGGTAATGCCGTCGATGCCGATCGAGGAGTCACCCCAGTGCGAGATTCTTGTGACCGCGCCCGCGATGGAGGCATCTGTGCGGGCAAGCGACTCGTAAAATCTGTTGAGCTCGGTGCCGCCCGGCAGCTCCAACGAGGTGACGACGTCGGCTTCGTCCTCGGCCTGCGGGACGAACGCCGCGAGCTTTGTTCCGGTCTCGGGTTCGACGATCGGTTTGGGCGGCGCGGCCACGGGGGGCGCGGGTTCGTCGGCGCTCAGCACCTCGTTGGTGACGGCCTCCAGCGCATCCGTGTGTTGTTGCTCAACCTCGCTCGCTTGAACTGCAAACGGCCGTTCAATGAGATTCCAAAAGGGCAGTGGATCGCCAGACTGCCACGGCCGGTACGCCTGCAAACCCGGGACAAGGAACACCGCGAGCAGGCATGCCGCGACAACCGCCATGGCTGGTCCCACGCGACCCACCGTTGGCCATGCGATCGACGGACCTGGCTCGTGCGGCGAGTTGGTATTGTCGGCGGTGGTCACAGGCGGTAGCGGCAGTACCATAGCGCCGAGTCTGTCTCTTCGAAACTCCAGCCGAACTTGAGCCGGACGCTCCGTACCACGCCATGTCGCTTCACCGCGCCGCTTGCGACACGGAGGTCCACCAGGCACGAATCTCCTTCGCCTGTGGTTGGATGTTGGGTGCGGCGCGCTCGAATGCCTCCGCGGCACGTTCGACAAGAGGCGCGACGACAACGTCTGGTGAACCGTCGGCATACTCGATCTTCGCGAGCACGCTGAGCGCCTCGCCTGCATGTTTGGGTCGGTCGCCTCGGAGCATGTCTACAGCGCGTGTGGCTGCGGCCCTTGCCTCGTTGCGTCGGTCCATTGCTAGCAGTGTCTGTGCGTGTGCGACGAGCACGGGGACCTCGATGAGTACGGGCGCTGGATCCATGGCTGAGAGCTGCTCGGTCGCCGCGGTTGTTGCGGCGAGGGATGCGTCCAGTCGACCTTGCGTACGGAGCACTCGCCTGAGATCACCTCGGTAAGATGCGAGGTTTGCGGAGGTCGACGAACTGCGTTCTAGGATCTTGATCGCTCGGGTGTACGCGGCGACCGCTGCGTCGCGGTCGCCGACTTCGTCGTAGAGGGAGCCCAGGTTTCGGGTGACCACCGCAGTTCGTTCGTGACGCGAGGTTCCAACGAATGCGCCGCAGCGCTAAAACTGGAAGTAGATGAACGCGCGCGGTGCACCCTGCAGCAGCGACATCAGCCCGTAACACAGCGCGACAAACAGCAGCCCCAGCACTACCCCGGGCGTACGTCGGAACACGCCGTACAGCGACTCGTCGATCCACTTCTTGGGCGTGAAGTGATACGCAAGTCCACCCACGATAGCGACGTAGACCCACACGCTGACCAGGCCCGGTCGGATCCCGTGCATGTCAAACGCGAGCAGACCGGCGATGAATGTTCGCGCGGTTTCCAGGTCCGGCGCACGGAAGAAGATCCGCGACAGCACAATCAGATGCACCGTCAGGAAGATGTGCGTCGCACCAACGAGCTTGCCGCCTTTTTGCGGCAACGCGGTGATGCCCAAAAACACGACACCGCCGAACATTGACAGCACGATCGCTTGGGTCAGCGGCAGCGCGACGATCGTCTGCAGCAGCCACGTCGAGACACCGACGCCCACGATGCCCCCTGCAGTCCAGCGCCACAGTCGCTGCGAGAGCGGCTTGTTTTTCTTGCGCGTTCTGTTCCAGCGGTTGAAGACCATCGCTGCCGCGTGGCAGTTGGCGTAGATCACGAAGTTCCAGTTCGCCCCGTGCCACATGCCAACGAGGAACATCGTCAGCCACAGCGCGAAGTACCCGCTGCGTGCGCCAAATCGGGCCAGAACCTGAAAGAAGAGATAGTCGCGGAGCCATGACGACAGGGTCATGTGCCAGCGGCGCCAGTACTCCGCGATGTCGCGTGACTGGTACGGCCGGTCGAAGTTCTCCGGTAGCTGAAATCCGAGCATGCGACCGAGGCCGATTGCGATGTCGGAGTAGCCCGAGAAGTCAGCGTAAATCTGTAGCGTGTAGGCGTACAGCGCGAGCAGGAGCTCAGCGGAAGTGAACGTCGACGGCGTATCGAAGATGACGTCGGTGAGATGGACCGCGATCCAGTCGCCGAGCACGACCTTCTTGGCGAGGCCACGCACGATCCGAAAGGCGCCCGCTTCGATATTGTCGCGTGAAAACTGAGGCCCGCGACGAAGCTGAGGAAGAAACTGACTGGCGCGAACGATCGGGCCCGCGACAAGCTGGGGGAAGAACGCGACGAAGAGGGCGAAACGGGCGAACGAGGTCTCGGGTTGCAGTCGGCCACGCCACACGTCGAGCGTGTAGCTGAGACTCTGGAACGTGTAGAAACTGATGCCTAGCGGCAGGATGATGTCCAGGTGCAGGCCCGGGACCGACACATCGAAGAGCGCCGCGATGTCCGAGAACGCCTGGATGAAGAAGTTGACGTACTTGAAGTAGGCGAGCAGCCCCAGGTTGCCCACCATGCTCACCACCAACCACCAGTTGCGTCGCCGCTTTGCCCGCGCCTGGACGGCCTCGTCTTCGGATGCGGCCTCGCCAGCCAGCGCGTGGATTCGTTTGCCGATGACGAAGTCGAGCGACGTCGAGAACAGCAAAAGCGCCGCGTAGTACCAAGGCGCTGGCGGGGGATCCGTCTTCGGACCCGCCATATAAAAGAAGTAGCTCGCCGCGACCAGGAAAAGAACGCGGGCCACGGGGCGGCCTGAAAGCACCCAGAAGCCAAGGATTACCGGGAGCGCAAAGAGCAGAAAATCGAACGTCGGAAACAGCACGACAGCCCTGCAGCCCGGTCGGCGCGGGGGCAATGAAGCACGCGTGCCGGTCTCGGCGCAAACCCGACGATCGAGGCGGTATTTTCGCGGGGGCGCCGAGTCCTGGCATTGGCCACCAGATCCACCCTGCGGCCACCCAGGGCCAAATCCCGTGCCGCCTGGGTGGCACCGGTGGGCCGTGAACCACGGATGGGCCGATGCACGCGGCGGTACGACGTCGCCCAAATCGCGCCTTGAGGGACACCCAGCCGGGGATGCGGCACACTTGCCCGTCGATGCCTGGGCCCGCAGCCACGGAGCAGGTGCTGGTGCCGCCGCTTCGCCAGGACCTGCTGACCGACGCAACCCGGCGGCTTGTGCTCATCGCGATGTTGGTCGCGTTCGTGGCGAGCGTTGGGCTCGTGTTTTCCCTCGTCGAGTTGTCAGCCGGACGTGGGGAGCCGCAGACGTGGGTGCGGATGGGAGCGGCCATCTGGATGCTCTCGTTGGCGGGGCTCGCCGCGATTGGCTTGCGTGGCCGCCGCCTGACGCCGCGCCAGATGCGAATGGTCGGCACCGCCTTTCTCATGGTCTTGGCCGTGTCCAGCGGACTGGTCCGTCACCTTGTCGCACAGGGCGACTCGCTGGCGGGGACCGTCCCCGGGATCGCAGTGGCCGTGATGCTGTTCCCCGTGTTGGTTCCCGGGACTCCGCGTCGCGCGGCGTTCAATGGGCTGGCCGCGACCGCGGTTGACGTGGCGGCCTACGCGGCGCTGGCGACGGCTGGTCTCGTACCGGCCGCGGACTTATGGCAGATGGTGGCCACCTTTCGCGCGGACCTGGTTGCGACTGCGGTCGCCTACGGCATCGCGCATGTGGTCTCTTCCCTGGAGGAACGCGTCGTTGAGGCGCGGCGGATGGGCGCCTATACGCTGAACCGACGACTTGGCGCGGGAGCGATGGGCGAGGTCTGGACCGCGAGTCACTCTCATCTCGCGCGCCCGGCCGCCGTCAAGCTGATCCGCACCGACCGAGTCGATGACCCGTTTGCCCGTGAGGGCATGGAAAAGCGGTTCGAGCGCGAGGTGCAGGCGACGGCGGCACTTCGCTGTCCGCACACGATCGAGATCTACGACTTCGGCGTCACCGCGGACGGGAGCCTCTACTACGTGATGGAGCTATTGGAGGGTTCCGACCTGCAACGACTCGTCGATGGCGAAGGGCGACAGCCGGTCGCGCGCGTGGTCCACATGTGTCGGCAGATCTGCGCGTCGTTGGCGGAGGCGCATGAAGCCGGTCTGGTGCATCGGGACATCAAGCCCGCGAACATCTTCGTATGCACCTACGGACGCGAGCGTGACTTTGTGAAGGTGCTGGACTTCGGGTTGGTCAAGGTCGCTGCACCCGAGCAAGCCGGCCTCACGATGGTGGGGGCTATCACGGGGACACCCGCGTACATGGCACCCGAGCAAACGGTGGATGGCCGTGCGGTCGATGGTCGTGCCGACGTCTATGCGCTGGGGCTGCTCGCGCATTTCATGCTCACCGGGCGTTTGATCTTTGGCGACTTGGCGCCCGCCGCGTATCTCGCAGCGCAACGGAATCGAACGCCGCCACGCCTCGAGGACGCGGGGGTGGAAGTCCCGTCGGCGTTGCAGGACCTCATCGGTGAGTGCCTCGCGAAAGGTCGCGATGACCGGCCGCCGACGATGGACGCGGTCGCAGAGCGACTTGAGGCGATCGCCGCCGAGCTTCCCAGGTGGCCACCGCGAGCAACCTAGTGGCCGACTCCACGGTGGAGGGTCTCGCCTCTGTTACGGTGGACCCGCCATGCGGAGTTGGATTGTCGGGGCGAGTTTGGCGCTCGCCACATGCGGCGGCGAGCCGTTGCCTGGCGCGGGATCCTCAGAGGACGACGGCACGACTGCGACCGCGGCGACGACGTCACACGGTGGCGCCGAGGGAATCCCGTCCTCGGTTGCCGATGAATCGGGCGAGTCCTCCGAGGGGGGCGACGAAAGCCCTGCGGGTCGCGTGCCTACGACGTGCGCGGTGGTCGATGTCCCCGGTGAGTGTCGCGACGCCGCACTGTGTGGTCCGAACGACGCTACGTTTCAAGCTGTGTGTCGCGGGACGCCGGCCAACCAGTGCTGCATCCCCGCTTCCCAACCGTGCAGCCATCTTGGTGCCCCGGGCTTGTGTCTCAACGACGTGCTTTGCCCTGAAACGTTCGACCTGTACCCCGGATCGTGTCCTGCCGAGGGCCAGTGGCGGTGCTGCAGCGATCCCTTGACGCGCTGCGATCCGACAGCAGCGCCGCTACCGAACGAGGGACTGCGCGAAGAAGTGTGGACCGATCGTTGTCCGGCGGGCATGGTCATTGTCGAGTCGGACGGCGTTGGCGCCGACCACTGCATCGATCGGTACGAAGCCTCCGTCGTCGTGCTCGATGACGACGGCAATGTCGTTTCGAGTTGGTCGCCGTACCACAACCCGGGCGAGACACGGGTGGCCGCGGTCT
>JAESSZ010000446.1 GCA_016763875.1 Nannocystaceae bacterium | reverse complement strand
TTACGTGCACCACAACCCCGCGTCGGGGCAACATTCAATCGTCGGCAACTATTACAAGCGCGGTCCTGACGACGAGTTGTTCCCATTCTTCTTCGATGACGAAGCGGGCGCCCAGCTGGCGTACTACCTGGCCGATAACTACATCGACGATCCGGGCGTGTACCAAGGCGCTGTCGACAACCCGTGGATCGAACCTTGGGTCCATCCAAGTTTCGAATACCTGAGCAAGCCCGAGTCCTACCGCGTCGAGCAGCCGTTCGACTTTGGCGCGGCTGAGCCCGACTACATCCCCGTCACCACGTCGTCGTCGGCGGACGCGTACGATGCAGTGTTGGCGTGCTCCGGAGGATGGCCGCGCGACGTTGTCGATCGAACGATGGTGATGCAAACCGAGGCGGCCACGGGGGCCTGGGGCGTGTGGCGACCGGACGACCTACTCGAGGGTCTGTCCGTCGAGCCCGCGCCCGAAGACAGCGACGGCGACGGCATGCCGGACGCCTGGGAAACCGCGAACAACCTCGATCCCAGCGACGGCAGCGACCACGACACCGTGATGGATTCCGGGTACACCGCGATCGAGCGCTACATCAACGAAGTCGCCGACAGCTTCAGCGATTGCGTCGTCTCTGACCCACCCGACGGCGGCGACGATGGCGACGGCAGCGACGACGGCACTGGTGACGACGACGCCGACGGCGGAACGAACGACGGGTCGAACGACAGCAGCGCGTCCGCTGGCGGGGGCGGGGGCGGCAGCAATGGCACGCGCGGGTCCACCATGGGAGATGGTGGAACTGCCGCTGGCGGAAGCTCCGGCCAAGGTGCCGCGGACGACGATGATGACACCGGTTGCGGGTGCAGCACGCGTGGGTCGGCGCCCGTCGGGTTGCTTGTCATGGGCATGCTGATGCTTGGTCTACGACGCCGACCAACGCCAGCGGTACAGGGTTAGGCCACCGAGAGCCTGTTGTCGCGAGGGAGCGCGGCATGGCACGGAACCGCTCATCGAGGGGTCCCGGTCGCGGGGCGAGATGCTCCGTTTGCCCCAGAGGACCCTGTCTTCGGGGCTCTCGTCGCTGGTTCGACACAACATCGGCAAGAAAACGAGCCGGGCCTGTCACATCGGTTCAACGCCGACTCTGACCGGCCAAGCCTGGGGCAGGCGCCAACCGGACCCTTGGCCATCGCTCGCCTAGCCGTGACTCGAGCCGCGGATCAACAACCACGAGACTCCCTCTTGAAACACCCTTCCATCGCCCATATCGCCGTCGCCTGCCTGCTTGCCAGCCTGGTTCCCGAAACCGCGTCAGCAAAACCCGGTGGTTCATCTGCCTCCAGTCGCCCGAAGCCGAGGCCGCTCCCAAAGAAGCACTACCAGAAGGCTCCGGAGATCGAGCTAGACATCAGTCACCAGTTCGGCGAGCACGGCCCAGACTGGAAGAAAGCTCTGGCGTTCACAGACTACGGGACACGGTTCGATTTTCGCTGGAAGGTCGTGGGTGCGGCCCTCGTGAGCCCAGTGTTCGTCGTGTTTGATGCGAGTGGCGTCGAGCTAAAGCGAACCCCGATCACCAGCGCGAATAAGAAGTCGGGTCAGTTCACCATCCTCGTGTCGGACCTTCCAAAGCGTACGAGCTACCGTGTCCGCGTAGAGGCCGCCAATGCCAACGACACCGCGGTCGGCCACCCGTCCAATTCGATCAAGGTCACGCTGGTCAAGGCCAAGCCCATTCCCTTTGGGTTCGCGCAGTTGAACCTCGAGAGCATCCGCAACCACTACAACGTGCCTGGACTCGCGGTCGCGGTCTCGTGCTGGCGCGGCGATGCGAACGAGTGGGCAACCGGTGTGCGTCGCCATGGCGACTCAGTGAAGGTTCAACCCGGCGATCTCTGGCAGATCGGCTCCAACACCAAAGCGTTCACCGCCACGATGATCGGCAAACTTGTCGAAGAGGGCGTCTTTGGCTGGAATACGTCGGTCTGGGATCTTGCCCACGGCTCGCTCGCGTTGTTCCCCGAACTCGTGGGAACGATGGACACGCGTTTCAAGAAGGTGACTATCGAGCACCTCGCAAGTCACCGATCGGGGATGAAGATGCACTCATCAGAGGACTCCCCGACCCGCAAGCTCAGCAACTACGCAAAAGACCCACGGCAGTTTCGCTGGCAAACCGTAAAGAAACTGCTCACGCGTGCGCATACTGGGATCATCGGTGAATGGCGCTATGGCCACGGCAACTACATGCTGCTCGGTGTGATCATCGAACGCGTACGTGGCCGGTCCTACGAGAATGTGATCAGGGGAGAGATCCTCAAGCCAGCCAAGCTGGCGAGCGCGGACTTCGGCATGCCGACAGACGTTGCATTGAGCGGGGGGGACCCTTGGGTGCAGCAGGCGGCCCAAGCCCGCCAAGTCAACACGACCAAGCAACCCAACGGCCACACGCAGATCTCGGGCGTGCTCAAGGTCGACAATCTCGCACTGCCGCCAGTGTGGAACCCGGCCGGTGGTCTGTACCTGACGATGAACGACATGCTGGGCTTCCTCCGTCTACACATCGACGGCAAGGCAGGAACTCTATCGCTCAAGAAAACTACGCGGCAGCGACTTCACAGTATCTACACGCGAGCCGACCGTAAGAAGGGCCCGGCCGACGCCGCGGTGAAGAAGCAGAAGAACCCAGGCTACGGTTGGGCGTGGGGGCAGTGGGTCGACGGATCGCACGGCCAAGTTCTGGGGCACGATGGCAGCTACGGTCGTTTCTACGCCGGCATGGTCGCCTACCTGGATCGCGGGTTTGCGGTGGCCGCATCAGCGAACGCAGGCTCGTCGAACAACGGCACCGCCGCCGTTGCGGCCGCGCGCGATTGGGGCGTCGCGCAGGCAAAGCAGTTTCGCAAGAAGACAAAGATCAACGGCAGCATCTTCAAAATCCCACCCAAGACAAACTTGAAGATCATGGGAAGCACCAGCGCGAAGAAAGCAACGCTCCCGCATCCCGCCGCGGGCAAGATCAAGACGAACTATGACGTTCGCACCCCGCCGATCTCCACGGGGCCGAGCCCGCGTACCCGAACGAGCCCCCGTACCCGTACCCGCACACGTACCCGTACCCGTACCCGCACCCGCACCCGCGCACGCTAGGGCACCTTGGGTTCTGCCGCGTGCGCTTCGTACGTCTCGAGATGCGCTCGCAGCGACAGCGCCCAACGTTGCAAACCGTGCGCCGTCGAGCGGTAGAGCGCCTCGTCTGGCGTCAACGCGCGCATCTCGAGCAGGAGCTGTTCCTTTGCGCGCCGCAGCCGGCTCTTCACAGTTCCTGTGGCAAGATCGCAGATCGTCGCGATCTCGCCGCAGGTCAGCTGTTCCCAATAAAACAGCAGCACAACGACCTGCAACTCAGACGTGAGCCGCTGCAATGCGCGGAGCAACAGACGCTCTTGTTCACGTGCGGCAGCGATCTGACTTGGAGACGCAATAGAGAGTTCGGGGCCCACGATGCGCGCACGGGCTTCGGCGCGGTATCCCTCGCGCAGCGTATCGGCCACGAGACGGCGGGCGATGCCAAGCAGGTAGACGCGAAATGGGACCTCATCGGGGATGCGGGCTTTGGACTCGACGCAAGCCAGCATTGTGCGCTGAACGAGCTCGCTGAGCTCTGCCCGCTGCAAGCGATACGCCGCCCGGAGAAACCGGACAACCGTACCGAAGTGCCGCTCCAGCAGCCGGTTTCCGGCTAGATTGTCTCCTTGCCGCCATGCAATGAGCAGCACGCGGTCATCGTCGTCTGTCTCAGAGCCTCGCGTCATCGATCGACCTCGGGTTGCGCCAGCGCAGTCTCGAGCGCCTCAGCCCGACGTTGCGTGCGCACGGCAGCCGCGCTGTCGCCAGTGATCACGTACAGCGAGGCCAACGTTCGAAGGGGCCTGCGCGCCAACGGGTGGGGACCGCGGGCCTCGAACCGTTCAACGTTGTCCAGCAGCACACGCTCCGATTCATCGTGCCGTCCCAGGGTAAGCAACGCATTGCCGAGGTTGGTCATGCTCTTGAGCACCTTGAGGCTGTGGCTACCTTTTGTGACCTCGCGGATCTCGATGGCCAGTCGGTAGTGCGCCAGAGCGTCTTGGGGATTGCCATCGCGCACGAGCCGATGGCCAAGGTTGTGGTGGATCATGCCTGCGATCGGGTGCTTGGCTCCGCCCGCCGCGTTGACGACCGCCAGGGCTTCTTGAAGTGACGCCTTTGCTTCCGCTGCGCGCTCGAGACTCGACAGCGATGTCGCGCGGTCGTTGAGCGCACGAGCGATATCGAGGTGGGCGCTGTCGTGCAGTCGTTGGTACGCCGCAAGCGCCCGTTGCTGACGCGCCAGGCCCTCGACGTGTTGTCCATTGTTCTCGAGCGCGTTGCCTGCCAGTAAGTCCGCCCGGGCGGCGCGACGATGCTCCGATCCCAACGTCGCAAGCAGGGCCTCATGAGCCTGGATGTACAGCGGCAGTGCCCCCGGTAAATCGCCCTCCCCCACGCGGAGTGAGGCCTCGACGATTCGCAGATCGGCACGCAAGTTGTCGGGATCTTGCTTGCTACGCGCGAGGGCTGCGAGTGCGTGCCGGATCCACAGTTGCGTGTCTTGGTCCCGGGTGCGCCGTTTGTGGAAGAGCGCCGCGTCCACGGCCGCCCGTGCAGCAAGGTAGGGGTCGTTGACCGCCAGCGCCATCCAGTAGGCGGGCTCGACCAGAGTCACCGCTTTGCCCGAGTCGCCTGCGAATCCGGCCGACTCAGCCAGGCAAACCCCAGCCGCAGCCCGAGTCCTGTCGTCGGGGACCTCGGTCAGAACGCGATCGCAGATAGCCTGCGCTCGCTGGAATTGTCCGCCATCGAGCTTGGCGAACGCCTCGGTCAGCGAGGCCGGCGGATCCGTCGGATACTCGCGTGCCTCTACGGCCGTGTGGGTGACAAGCGCGACGGGGTTTTGGTCCTCGATGCGCCCCGTCAAGCCCGCAATCGCCGTCAAGGCGAACAGTCCCGTCGCCCCGGCCCATAGACCACGACTGCGCCAAGGCGCGGGGGAACTTGCATCGAGCCAAGCGCGCAGCGACACGAAGCGGCGAGCGGGGTCTTCGCTCAGCCCACGATCGAGGGCTCGTGCGAGGCGGCGCGAGATTTTCCTAGGGTGGCTGCGGGGCAGCGGTACCGCGACCTTCAGCGCAAGCAAGGCTTGAAGTGTATTCGCCTCCAAGTGCCCAAAGAGGGCTTCGTGCAGGCAGTAACACAGCGAATACTGATCCGATCGAGCGTCGCATCGGCCTTCGTGTTGCTCTGGGGCCATTGTCCATGGGGTTCCGAGCACCGCCCCCGCGTTCGTCCACTTCGGGTTCGTGAGCGCTGCGTCGCGAAGCGACTCCTCCGCCCCCCGCCGCGCAACGGTGGCGAGCCCAAAGTCGAGCACCGTGGCGACGCCGTCGGCCGTGACCATCACGTTCGTCGGCTTGAAGTCGCGGTGAACAAGACCGGCGTCATGTGCCGCGGCTAACCCCAGCGCACATTGACGGAAGACCGCGATGATCTCTTGGCTAGTCCGTACCTCGGTTAGCCATTGCTCAAGGGTGACCCCCTCGAGCAGCTCCATCGCCACGAAGAGGCCGCGAGCCGGAATATCGCCCAGCGCTGAGGCACCAGGTTCGTCCCCAAGATCGTACTCGCCGATGTCAAAGACCGCGACGACGTTGGGGTGCGTAAGCCGGGCGAGCGCACGCGCTTCGCCACGGATCTGCAGCAAGTCCGCCGTGCGGGACCGGGGCGCGATGCCTCGGATGAGCTTGATGGCGACATCGCGACCCAGCGAGGGATCGCGCGCTCGAAAGACCCAGCCGCTGCCTCCGTGGCCGAGTGGCAGCCCAAGTTCGTATCGCCCCACGCGAGGCGGGCGAGCTTCGGCACCAAACAACGCAGCACGAACCTCCGCGAGAATCTCGTGGTCCTCGACAGAGAACGGGATACTCGGCAGCGGCCGCCCAACCACGCCGTGGCCCTCGGGACCATGGTCCATCGGCTCCGATCGTACCATCCGACGAACGCAGCGGTCTTGCCAAGTTTGTCCGCCACGGGCGCGGGGCGCTCAGTGGCACAACTCTAGGCACAGGCAGGCTTCGCCGCACTCGACGTCGACCGACCCTGCCCCCGCTCCCGTGCAAACCGCCTCGCACCACCCAGTGCCGCACTCAAGCGTGGGGTTGCTGCAGCTACCGCCGCCAGAGCATCGCAACTCGCACAGCTCTGCGCCGCATTCGATCGTCGTGCTGCTACAGCTACCGTTGCCACTGCAGTCGATCTGGCACGGCCATCCGGGCGGGCAGACGAGAGTCTCGCCGCTGCATGCCCCTCCACCGCTGCACTCGATGTGGCAACGACCATCGGCGCAGCCGCCGTTACAGACCTCGGGGCATGCCCCGGCCCCGACCGCATCGTCGGGGCACAAGTGCTCACCGCCGCTGCTGCCAGCGTCGATGCCGTCGTCGTCGTCCGCGTCCTCGTCTTTCTCGCCGTCGCCGTCGCTGGAATCGTACGCCGTCGATCCCATCGTGGACTCGGCCGAGGTTGCGTCCGCGGCGCTACGACCATCGGTGCTGACGCCCCCGGAGTCGGTTGATTCTGGGGCGCCGCTGGTCGCTGACGCATCGGTGCTGGCCTGGGTCTCACCGTCGGTCGCTTGGCCCACGCCGGTGAACGACCCTGATGCACCACCAGGGTCTGAGCACCCAACGGGGCTCAATCCCGTGGCCAGGACAAACATCATGCTGAGGATCCTAGAGGTCATAGTTAGCCTGCGGGAACGAGGTCGCACGTCGCTGCGATAACTTCGGTAAGAGACTCGCTGACCACCGAGGCGTATGCATCGGGATCCGCAATTGACCCCCACGCCGGCTCGCTGCCGAACGCGTTGAGGAACTGCCAGATCACCGGGTCCGCGTCGATACAGCCCGGCGAAAGCAGCGCGGCAGTCGAGATGCAGGCAGCGCCTCCGCATCCCGCCTTGGCCGCCAGGATCTGGTCTCGATAGGTCTCGACGCCTTCAGGGGATTGATCAACTTCGTCGCTGAGGACGAAGAGGGCGAGCACAGCCCCCTCATCCCTCAGGAAGCCTTCGTTTGTTTCGGCGTTGATCGGGTCGAGTGCATACGCGGCGGCGGCGGTCGGGAACTCGAACGCGCCACCGTTACAGTCGACGCTGAATGCTGCGTTGGCGAACCACTCGATCATCGGGAGGCGGTCAGCGGCGACACCAGTGTCGGCCTCGAAGTAGCGCAGGCCTTCATACTCGAGCAGACGCCCTTGATACCCGTTGCCAGCCTCGACCCCTTCGGCCGG
>JAESSZ010000445.1 GCA_016763875.1 Nannocystaceae bacterium | reverse complement strand
TGCCCCGACCCTGCGCGAGGTCACCTGGGTCACCCGCATCGCAGGGGGGCTGCTGCCCGCGTTGGTGCTGGCCGGATTCCTGCTGCGGCGACTCCCACGCGCGGCGCCGGCCGTGGTCGTCATGTTTGTCGCCACGCCCGTCGTCGCGTATTCGCGGCTGCTGTTTGGCCACATGCTCGCGGCGGCCTGCTCACGATCGGTTTGGTCTGCGTGGTGGATGCGCTGGCGAAACCAGAGGCATCACGACGAGCGTTCGTTGGCGGACTGCTGGCCGCCGGAGCCGTGACCGTGGAGTACGGGGCGGCATTTGGCGGACTTCCGCTGGCGCTGATGGTGCTGGCCGCCTTGCGCCGTCCGGAGTCTCGGACCGTAGCGCTCTCGGCCATCGTGGGCGCGGCCCTGCCGATCGCCGCCCTGGCGCTGTATCACGATGCCGTGTTCGGGGCGCCTTGGTCTACGCCCTACCACCACGTGCTCGACAAGGGCTTTGCCGCGACGCATGACCGCGGGCTGCTCGGGCTTAGCATCCCGACGGGCAAGTCCTTGTTTGAGCATGGGCTGTCGCCGTGGGGCGGCGTGCTGTTTTGGGCACCCATCACGGTGGCGGTGTTTGGCCTGTCCGTCGCGCGCTGGCGCACGCTTTCACCGCTGGCCAAGTTGATGACCGCCACGTTTGGCGTGCTGCTGCTGTTCAATCTTGGGCTGTCTCAGACGGGAGGCTGGCGGGTCGGGCCGCGCTACTTGGTGGTCGCGATGCCGCTGTTGATCGTGCCCCTGGCGGAACAATGGGGCACCCTCGTGCGGCGCCGTCTCGTTGGCGCCGTGGTGATCGGGCTGGTGCTGTGGTCTGTCCAGATCAACTTCTTGGCGGGCAATCTGTTCCCGCATCTCATGCCCGCGGGCAACCCTTTACTCGATCTCCTGCTGCCGCTTTGGAGCGAGGGCTACGCACCGCACAGTGTGCTGACCCCCATGTTCGGCGCAGCCGGAGCGCTCGCCGCAGTGGGCATGGTGACGCTCGTGCTAGCCGCGTGGATCGTGCTGTCGCTCCCGTGGCAAGGCGGGAGGGATCTGGTGTTCGCGACGCTGGGCGGCGTCACGCTCGCGATGCTGGCGTTTGCTGGTGCGCTGAGTCTTGAGTCCGCGCCGGACGCTGCGTCTAACCTCGAAGCGGTGCAAGGGATCTGGGAGCCTCGTGGTGATGGGTTGGTTGCCCATACCGTGCTCGAGGCGTTGGACGGCGCGGAACGGTAGGGGTGGGCGCGGGGGGGGGCAGTTGTGCCCGCGATGCGCCACTAGAATTGAAAAACCCCGCTTTCACGGGGTTCTAACGAAGCGAGAGACCGGGTTCGAACCGGCGACATTCAGCTTGGGAAGCTGACACTCTACCAACTGAGTTACTCCCGCGCGGGTCCAGGTGGTTAGCATGTGGGCTGCCGGCCGACAAGGCGATCAACCGGCCTTGGGCCAACCATCGGCGGCTCTGGGCCCCTGAACCGGGCGAGATCGCGGACATCGCCCACTAGTCTGCGCACCAGTACCAGGAACGGACGCCTTCGAACGTTGGCTTTCCGGCATCCGATCCGCCAGGCACGGTAGTATGCCAAGGCGTGGGGGACGCACGCATGACGAGGGCGGCGCGCCGTACTGAGTTCAGTGGGCTGACCGGCACGCCCATCGCCCAGGTCGGTGGGCTGGTGGGTGGCAAGTATCGTGTCGTTGGTGAGTTGGGTTCGGGCGCGATGGGGGTCGTGATCCGAGGTCGGGACGAGCAACTCGAGCGCGATGTTGCGGTGAAGCTGATCCGTCCCGAGCAGGCCAGCCGTCCTTCGTTCCAGCAGGACTTTCTTGCCGAGGCACGGGTCATGGCCAAGATCGGCCACGCCAGTGTCGTGCGCGTATTCGACTTCGGTTGGGAGGACGCCACACCGTATTTTGTGATGGAACTCGTCGATGGCGTCGATCTCGAGACCCACCACGCGAGCATCGACTACCGCATGAGCAAAGCGGTCGCCGTCGACACGATGGTGCAGATCTGCAAGGGCGTCGAAGCGATCCACGAGATCGGGGCGGTGCATCGCGACCTCAAGCCAAACAACATCCTGGTTGCTCGCGACGGCCGCATCCTAGTGTCCGATCTCGGTCTCACTGCCACCCGGCCGGGCGAGAAGGATGTCGGGGTCTTGGGCACGCCAGGGTTCGTTGCGCCCGAGGTCGTGCTGCATGGTCCCAGCACCGATGAGATGGCGGCGCGGGCAGACATCTACGCTCTGGGCGGACTCGCCTATGAACTCCTGTCTGGCCAACCCGCGTTCGTCGGAGACGATGCGACCGCGGTTCTCGCGGCGCAGCTGGCATCGGATTACATCCCGCTGCATCAGCGCCAGCCTTCGCTTGGGCGAGGGTTCGATACGATCATCGACCAGGCATTGGCGCGAGATCCTCGCGATCGGTTGCCATCTGCCGCGCAGCTGTGGCAGCGGCTTGAGCATGCCCTGACGCTGCAGCAGGATCCGACAGTCGGTCGGCGGATCGTTGTGGCCGACGATGATGTGGCTGTTCGCCGATGGCTGCAGCGCGTGCTCGCCCATCACCTGCCCAACGTCGAAGTCGAGAGCGTTCGAAGCGGTCGCGAGGCACTCCATGGCCTGGCGGCGGCGGACGCTGCGGTGCTGGTTACCGATGTCGAGATGGCCGACCTCGGAGGCATCGAACTCGTTCAGCTGCTGCGGGGGCTGCCGCGATTCGACGACATGGCGATCATTGTGATCACTGCCGCCGCCGGTCCCAAAGAGTGGGCCACGTTGCGGAGTTACGGGGCCGACGGCTTCTTGATGAAGCCCCTGGATGCCGTGCCGCTGGTCGCACTGGTCAGAAGCCTGATGGCCGAGCCTCGCCGCAATCGGGTGGGTTAGCGGGCGGCGGCCGAAGCGTGCTGGATGTTTTTCGGCGTGGCGTGAACACCGTGGCACCCTTGCGGCGTGCCGATCGACGACGCGCCCCCCGCGAGTACACCGCCGCAGCGATCCACACTCGACAAGGACGCGGTGCGGACCCGGTTACGCGAGCGCCGCCAGAGGTTGACCCCAGGGGCACAGCGTTCCGAAGCGTTGGTGGCACGGCTCATCGAGCGGCCGCAATGGCGCGAAGCGAGCAACATCGCGGCGTTCGTCGGGATCGCGGGCGAGCCGGCTACCGATGCCGTGTTGCGCGCGGCACTGCAAGACGGCAAGACGCTGTGGCTGCCGCGGGTGCTGGATGCCAAGGCCGGACTGACGCAGCTGGTGCAGGTCGCCGATCTCGAAACCCTGGTCGATGGCTCCCTGGGCTTGCGCGAGCCGCCATCGGACGCGGAGCCCGCCGTAGATCGCGTGACGCCGTCGATGGCGCTGGATCTGATCCTCGTACCAGGCCTGGGCTTTGATCGGACCGGCTGCCGTCTCGGCCACGGCCCTGGGCACTACGACCGCCTTTTGGCGGACGTTCGCGAGCTCGACGCGCCGTATCGGGTTGGGCTGTGTTTTTCGGAGTTCCTCGACCCGCTGGGCGAAGCGTTGTTGCCGACGGAGGACCACGACGTCCCCATGCACGCGGTGCTCACCGACACGCAGTGGCTACACTGTGCCCCGCTGCCGCCGCATGTGATCGAACCGGCAAGCAGTGCACGCGCCAAGTGTCGCGGCTGTGGCGTGAAGATCGAACGCGGGGCGCTGCGCTTCGGTGAGCGGGTCGACAGCCCCTACGGTGATGGCCTGGCGACGTTCTGGTTCCACCTTACGTGTGCAGCGTTGCGCCGTCCGGAGCCCTTCGACGCCGTGCTGAGCGCCTACCCGGAGCTCGTGTTCGACAACCGCACCGCGCTGGCGGTCCATGTCGCGCAAGGCCTGGCGCACCATCGACTCCCGCGACTCACCCGGGCGATGCTCGACCCCTCCGGCCGGGCACGTTGTCGCCATTGCCACGAACAGATCAGCAGGGGCACGTGGCGCCTCTCGCTGACGATCTGGCAGGACGGCCGGTTCGAAGCCATGGGCTTTCTCCACGCCGCATGTGCGCAGACCTACTTCGAATGCTCCGATCCCGGAGAGTTTCGCGCTCGCATCGCGCACGGCTCGGAGCTCGACGATGACGCGCTGGATCAGGCCGTCGCCGCGTTGGCGACGGCCCCTACGTGACGGCCCCTACGTGATGCTGCCTAGCACGGCCTGCACGACCATGTCCGTCAGAATCTCCAGCGAACGCTCGCCCTCGGCGGCGGTTGCTCCTGCAGGCGCGCCGCAATACGCGTTGTCCATCCCGCACTGCGCGAAATCCTCGGCGCCCTCGGCGATCTTCTCGTGCAGTGCGACGTGGTGCTCAGGTAGCTCAGCGGCCAACGCTTGTCGCACCAGATCGGGGCGAATCGCCAGCATCAGGCTGGTCTCGTACTGGCCCGCGTGACACGAGCCACTGCGAAACTCCCTCGTCAGGCGCTGCGCGTTTTTGCGTCGTGTCTTGTCCGCAAACACCAACGCGTCGCCCGTTGCGGTCTCGAAGTCCTTGGCCACCTTGCGCAGGGTCGCAATGTGTCCGGGCTCGAGATGGGCGTTGGTAATCGCGACTCGCGTAAAACCCATGGTGCGCGCGGCCTGGGCCGCCGCCATGAACAGGCCGTGCGTTACTTCTGCGGGGATCGACGTTGTCCCCGAAAACGATGCCGCCCAGTCCGTGACGCCGTAGTGCACAGGCGGAAAAACGATCGCGAGCCAGCCAGCCTCGGCCAGCGCGAGCGCGGCGCGACGGGCGACCGTGTCGCTGATCATGGTGTCGGTCGACAGCGGGAGGTGAGGGCCGTGTGCCTCCACGCTCCCCGCAGGGATGATCGCCACCGAACACTTCGCGGACGCAAGCAGCGACTGCACCTGGGGGTAGTGCATCTCCGACAGTTGTAGGGCCTGTAGTTTCATTGTTTTCCTTTGGCCAACTCGCGTAGCGCCGCACGTCGGATCTTACCGGTGTCGGTGCGCGGCAGTGTGTCGACGAACACGATCTCGCGTGGCGTCTTGAACATGGCAATCGTGTCGCGGCAAAACGCCAGGATCGATGCTTTGGTCGATTCATCGCTGTCATGCCCGTCGGCGAGCTCGACAAATGCCACCACGCGCTCAAGGCCATCGGTGTCGCGCCCACCGACCACGCCCGACTCATGCACCGCGGGGTGCCCAATGAGGCAGTTTTCGACCTCGACGGGCGAGACGTACACCCCCGACACCTTCATCATGTCGTCGCCGCGGCCGCAGTACCAAAAGTAGCCGTCGTCGTCGACGTGGAACTTGTCGCCGCCCTTGACCGAGTCGCCGAAGAACGTCTCGCGACTCTTGTCCCGCATTCGCCAGTAGCACTGCCCCGCGGACGGGCCCGTGATGACCAGCGTGCCGATCTCGCCCGAGGGCACGACCGCGCCGTCGTCATCCACGAGCTTGTAGGTGTAGCCCTCGACGACTCGCCCTAAGCTGCCTTCTTTGACGTCGCCCGGACGATTGGTGATGTAGACGTGGAACATCTCCGCCGATCCGATGCCGTCGTAGATCTCCACGCCGAAGCGCTCCGTGAAGTCCCGGTACACGCGGGCGGGCAGGGCTTCTCCGGCGGAGATCAGCGAGTGGAGCGTGGACAAGTCGAAGTGCTCAATATCTTCGACCTTCAGCATTTTGGCGATGGCAGTCGGCACGGTGACCAACTGCGTGACTCGGTACTGCTCGATGAGCTCCAGGTACTCGCGGGGGGCCAGCCGATGCGGCGCCAATACGCACGCCCCGCCCACAGAGAACGGAAACAGCATGTTGCTCGCCAGCGCATAGCCGAAAAACAGCTTGGGCGCGCCGAGAGTGATGTCCTTTGCGGTGAGTTTGATGGTGCGTTGGGCGTACGCGATCGTGTTCCACACGAAGTCGTGGTGCATGTGCACCACGCACTTGGGGTCACCGGTTGAGCCCGACGACGACAACCACGTCGAGAAGTCATCGCGATAGGTCGGCTCGGTCTTCGCGGTCTTGGGTTGCGCCCCGACCCGCGCCCGATAGTCGATCGTGCCCTTCGGGGCCGGCTTTCCCGATCGGTCGAGCACAATCACGTGCTTGGTATGCGGCGCGTCGCGAAACACAGGCTCGACCGCGTCCCAGATCTCCGCGTCCACAAACACCGCCTTAGGACGCGCGTATTCGAAGTAATAGGCGTAGTCCTTGGCGGCCAGCCACGTGTTGGTGGGGACCGCAACACAGCCCGCGCGCAAGATGCCGAAGTAGGTCTCGACGAACTCGGGGGTGTCCAGCAACAGCAGCTGGACCCGGTCTTCGATGCCCAAGCCCAGCTCACGCAGCAGGTTGGCGATCTGGCACGAACCCTCGTGGACCTGCGCGTAGGGGACCGTACGTCGCTGGGAGGTCTCGGCGGGGTGGTAGTGAATCGCAGGGGCGGGACCCAAGCCCTCGGCGAGTCTGTCGTCGAGGAACCACGTCACCATATTGAGGCGATCGGGTATGTCGATCGGCTCCGCTTGTTCGCCGCTGGCCATGTGCTCTCAGCTGCCCTTGAGCATCTCTTGCATGCCCGGAATCTCGCCGAGCTGCGGCATCAAGATGATCTCGATCCGTCGGTTGAGCGCTTTGCCTTCCGGCGTGTCGTTGCTGGCGACGGGATCGTACTCGCCAAAGCCCGCGGCACCGATTTGCTGGGGTGGGTAGCCCTCGGCGATCATCGTCTTGACCATGATCAGCGCACGGGCGCTGGAAAGCTCCCAGTTCGACTTGTAGCGGGCGGTCTTGATCGTGTCGCTGTCGGTATGGCCGGCGACGAGGAAGTCGCGTTTACCGACGCTGTTGAGCGCGGGCACCAACTGCGCCACCGCTTCGATGCCGGCCGGCTCTAGCTTCGAGCGGCCCGACGCGAACAAGATGGCGTTGGACAACTTGACGACCATGCGGCCCTTGCGGAACCCGACCTCGATCGTGCCCGCGTCCACCAGCTTCTTGAGCTGTGAGAACAGACCTTTGTAGACCGAGAGCTCCTTCTCGCGTTTGGCCTTGTCGGCCCGCAACTCCGAGAGCTCCTTCATGGTCACGCCCTGCTCGGCGGCCAGTGCTGTCAGTTGGTCGTTGACCTGCGACAGCTCGCCCTCAAGTTCACCGATCCGCGCTTGGTACGTCTTGCTTTGCGCATCGAGTTCGGTGTTCTCCTGTTTCTTTTGTGCGAGTTGGCGCTCGGTGTCGTCCAGTTGTCCTTGGACGTTGGCCAACTTAGCTTCGAGCTCCTTGGCTTTGCAGCTCGGGACTAGCGAAAGCACGGTGAGGGCGAGGAGTACGCGACGCATGGCCGCGGACCTTAGCAGCCTGTCGTGAAAGCTGGGAGCGTGCCCACCCCCGTGTATGTCGAAAAGTTGCTCCTAG
>JAESSZ010000444.1 GCA_016763875.1 Nannocystaceae bacterium | reverse complement strand
TGCGGTGCCTACTTCAGCCAGGCATACGCGTCGCGAACGGCGTCGGGGCCACCGTGCATGATGTCCCCGTGGGCAACCACAATCCGGTCAAAGTCCAACGTCATCAGGCGGTCGATCGCCTCGCGGGCCAGGCTCCGTTTGCGGAACATCGGCCGCATCATGCGGCTGACACCGGGTTTGCCGTGGATGCCGCTTACCTTGAGGTATTGCCGGGTAAAGAAGTGCGGCGACGTCTTGAAGTTCTCGATGAGGTCGGCAGAGATCAAGGTCCGCGAGGGCCGATGTACGAAGACCACCTCGTCGAGCATGGTCCCGGCGATGTGGACCGCGTCGATGACCCCCTCGAACTGCTCAGCTGCGGCCTCGTCGAGATCGACGTCGATCTTCAGATCCTTGCACTTGGTCCGCAACTTCGGGCGAGCGTAGAGCCGACAGTCCGCGAACGCCTCGGCCGTCGGTCCGGCGGACATGTGGTGATACAGGTTCGGCGCCACCACGTGCGCAACGGGGCCCAGTTGTCGTAGCTCATCGTGGAGTTCGGGAGTCAGCGGGACCGGGGAGTGCACCCACAGCGCGCCCGACGGTAGACGCACGACCGTCATGCGTGTCCCCACGTGAAGGCCAAGAAAGGAGAGCGGGACCGACTCGGACCAAAGACCGTCGTCATGCTGTTGGAGCGTCATGAGCGGACGAACCCTAGCAGGCTGGGAAAGCGACATGCACGACGGACATGCGTGAACCTAGGACCCCGCGCCGAGGGCGGCCAGCTTGCGGGGATGCGGCGTGCCGTTCTCGACGCGGTATCGAAGGTCTTCGCCAAAGCGGAGCACTTCGGACCGAATCCCCCAGCCGAGCAACTGGGCGAGCGGCAGTGCCCACCAAAGAAGGTCGACGGATGCGTGGCACTGCACGCGACACCGCTCAGAGCCGAGGGCCTCCACTGACCAGCGGTTCTTCGACGTGGGTATCATCCGAGGAAGATCGCCCCCGGCCAGGTAGGTGAACTTCATTGCAGCGGGGTCGAACTCGGTCAACTCCTCGGTGATCTTCGCCGCGGCGAATGGTCCGAACGGCTGGGTCGTGCAGGTACGCACCGCGCCCACGCCGACCTCTCCGTCCATGGACGACGACTGGACGCCTGCCGCGTAGTCCCCGACATTCCCGAACCGCTCGCCAAGCACACGCCAGACCTCGGCCGCGGGTACGTCGAGCTCGAGGCTCATGCGGATATTGATCGGCGACTCATTCTCAGGCCGCACAACGTACGCGACCAGACCAATCCCGCCGAGCACGAAGAACTCGATCAGCGCTGTGATTCCCACAAGCGCGCGGATGTCAGCGTCGGCGAACGCTGCGAGTCTGAGCAGCGCCATCAGTCCTAGCGCCCACGCCGCGATTCGGAGCCGGGCCGAGGTCGCCGAGTCCGTCGACAACAGGGAGACACCGAGCGGGAACGCGAATGCACCAACGGTGGCGAAGACGAGCAACCCGGCCCCGTTAAGGCTGAGTGGAGGTTGAGCCAGCGGGGTTGCGCCAGTCCACAGAAACGAAAGAAACGCGGCGGCGAGGCCAACGCCCATCAGCATGAGCAGTACGCCAACGAACTTGGCGAGGCGGTGGTAGGTGGCGATGGTGACTTTCATGAGTCCTCGTGCGGCGCTCGTGCAGCGCCAAACAGCGACAGCTGGATGGTCTGCTGGGTCCAGTGTTGGCGGTACTTCGGGTCTTTGATCGAGGTGCCGTACGTCGCTTCGATGAACTCCGCGTGGTGCACCTGGTTGTTGAGGCGTTCAAGGAGCGCCCCGGCCACGATGTCGATGTCGACGCCCTTGCGCAGCAACCGTCGACGACGGGCCGAAGCCAGAAATCCCAGCAGGACCTCATGGTGCTTGGCCAGGTTCTTCAGAGCGCTCGCGTCGCAGTTCCGGAAGCGTTGTTGGGTCTCCGCGTAGAGAATGACGAGCGGCTCAGGGTCGCGCAGATAGGTCACGAGCGTCTCTTCGGCAAAGAGCACCAGCCGGCGTTCCAGATCCGCGACATCGCTGGGCGGCTGCCCGAGGATACGCTGCGCACTCGCCAAGCGGTCGTCGCTGATACGGTCAATCACGTCTTGGTACAGCGCCTGCTTGCCACCGAAGTGGTAGCTGACCGCGTTGACGTTGGTGTCCGCGGCTTTGCAGATCGCGCGCACCGATGTCCCCGCAAACCCCAGCTCAGCGAAGAGCTGGGTTGCCGCAGCACGAATACGGTCGGCCGTCCCGCTCATAACCTGACTGTAGTCCGCGATTAGAACGGGTGCAATCTTTTTTTAAACGACCGTTACAAATGAAGAAGAGGCCTCGCGGTAACCGGCGCCCGTACCCGGCATACCCGAAGCAGACATGACGAAAGTCCCCCGTTTCGTGCCCATTGCCTGCGTCCTACTGGGATGCTCGTTGATCGCGTGTCACGGCCGCGAGGCGAGGCAGCTGCGAAACGAGATCCAAGACGACGACTACCGGTCCACCTATGCGCGCGCCCCTGGCCTACAGAGCGGTCGTACCCCAGCCCAGGGCGGGCCGCACGGTGGGTTCATCGACGTCTACATCAACGAAGTGATGACCGACGCCATCGCGGAGGCACAAGCAAGCGGCGAGGTGCCCCAGCAGTGGCCGGAGGGGTCGATCATCGTCAAGGACGGCTGGTCGGCACTCAGTGGTGGCGACTTCGAATACCTGTCGTTCATGGAGAGGCGCGAGGACGGGTGGTTTTGGGGTGAGTACCGCCGAGGCAAACGGTTAATCTCTGCCGGCCTCGACGACAGCACCTGCACTGGCTGCCATGCCAGCGGCGAGGATGAAGTACTTCTGTTCGAGCTTCCGCCCTACACTGAGTAGGGCGGAAGTAGGGCGGAAGTAGGGCAGAACAGAAATGAGACGGACCGACGACCCTAGAAACGACCGACTAGCGCCGCACCGCGAGGGCTCGGCGTAAGCGCGAACTTACGCTGGCGGCCGTGGGCGCCCACCACCAGAAGCGTGACACCTGCGGCAACGAACACGCCCCCGAGAACGCCGCCTGTGACCGCGAGCGTGTTGGCAGCCTTGATCTTCTCCTCGATGTCGGGACGCTGCTCCGGGTTCCTAAGATACTCGTCTTCCAGGTCCGGCCCCTTGACCAGACCTGCGGTCATCGCCCCAAGTCCGCCTAGACCGAGCGCAAACGCGACCGCTCCTCCCGCGATGAAGCCCTTGCTGCGCACGTTGTCCATGTTCCGCAGGACCTCGTGTGGCGTCACAACTGCGAGCACCCAGCCCTGGACCTGCTTGCGCTCTGAGGCGGCGATGTTGACGGTCGTCCCGCCGCCAGCGAGTCCCAAGTAGTCGGCCTCGGCCTCCACCCGCGTCGCTCGACCGCTGGCGTACTCACCTTGCCCGTACACCAAGGTGCTGACGTACCCAAACCCGCAGTCGTGCTCACGACAGCAGGCCAGGTAGTCCAAGGTGTCGCGACGAACGATCTTCCTGGTGGTCGTCAGGTCGAAGACCAGATGCGTGTCTTCGGCGACGCCGGCCGAAAATCCAAAACCCTGCAGAGTCGCTTTGGCATCCACGGCCACCCCGAGTTCCTGTGCCCGGTGGACCTCCTGCACAAGTTCATGCTCCGACGCCTGCTCGAGGTACTCGGCGCACGGGTTGGGGCGCGCTTCCGCTTCAAACGACGAGCCTGGCGGGGGTTCGTTCATGACGATCCGGCCAAGCACTGAGGTGTCCTGGCCAGGCACCGACACCATCCGAAATGCGTCATCCCCGGTGAGCTTGTCGGGTGTGGGGGCCCCGACCTTCCCGACCGTGCGCGCACACCCACTGGTGAGCGGGAGAGCGAGTGTCAGTGTCAGTGTCAACGCCGCGACCGAAGACAGGGGCCGTGGCCGCCGTTTCTTGGGAGGGATCCGCATAAAGCTGCCGAGGGGAGGAACCGGATCCCGTTTGTGACGAACTTTTCGACACTATCTCAGCAAGAGGCCCTCTACGGGGGATCGCTGGCCGTCACCGCGCCGACCTTGCGGCGCTTCGCTCTCGGCGTGACGCACAGACCGAGCGCGATAGCGAACGAGATCAAGGTGATCGGGGGCAGTCCTCCGGGCCATGACGCCACCTCGAACCATCCTGCGTAAAGTTGTTGTACGAGTAGGCAACCGCCATGTAATAGTATTTCTTGTGATTGACCAACTGACGGTCGTTCAAAGCAAATTGATCCTGAGTTATTTG
>JAESSZ010000443.1 GCA_016763875.1 Nannocystaceae bacterium | reverse complement strand
TTGGTGGGCGTGCGGGTGCGTGCGAGGACGTCCGTAGACGTAGCTCATTGAGTGAGGGCGGCGACGGCAGCGACGATCTTGGGATCCGCGTCGCGACTGCTCAGGCGACCGAACTGGACCTGCACCGTACTGAGTGCCTCTTCAAGGATCTCGACCTCCCCATTGCGCTGCGCCTCTGTGGCTGTGTACTCGTGAAGTAGCCCGACGCCGACACCCGCCGCGACCAGGGTGCGGGTCACAAACTCCCGATCCACACTGATGATTCGCTTGGGCCGGATGCCATGCCGTTGGAACAGCGCTTCGGCCGCCCGACCGCAGCAGGTGTCGGAGTTGGGGCAGACCCATGGAAGCGCCTCAAGGGCCTTCCAGTCGCCGCGCCGAGCGAGGCCGGGACAAGCGACCAAGTAGATTCCGAATCGCGAAACCTCGGTGAGGCTCAACTCTGGTTTCACGCGAGCGGCGTCGTTGAAGAATCCCCCGTCGAGGCTGCCCTTGAGGATCCCGTCAACCACGTCAGTCGAGTCCCCCTGTTTGATCGAAAGCTCCAGTTCGGGCCAGCGACGAGATAGGCGCTGCAACATCTCGCCGACGAATTTGGCGTCGGTATTCGCGCAAACACCCAGGCGTAGTCGGCCATTGACTCGCTTCTTGATCCGGTTCGCCTCTTCGAAGAGTTCCTGATGGGCGTCAAGAATCTTCTCCGCTTTGGCGATCAACTGTTCCCCCTCGCCCGTCAGCTTCATCCCCGCAGGGACTCGGGTGAACAGAGCGACACCCAGGGTTTCTTCCAGAACCTTGACGTGCGCGCTGACGGCTGGCTGGCTGAGATGGAGTGCCTCTGCAGCTCGAGTGACGGAGCCCTTGCTCGCGACGGCGACAAAGGTTTTGAGTTGATAGATCTCCATCGACCTTCGCAGTTCTCTTCGGAGTGCTTGCTGGCGTTCTACTGCAGTTCGCTACGAAATGCAGCGTGGCACGTGTTGCAAGCATTGAGGGTCTCGGACGTGGCTCGCAGGACCGCCCGGTGATCTGCGGTGTCGGCCGCTTCCGCGATTTTGTTCGCACGGCAGCGGAAGTCGAGAGCCATCGCGTCGATCCCAGTTTCCACCCCCCACACGTTGTCGCAGTTCGCTTCTTGCCTGGGTTTGGTGCCCAGCGGTGACGACGCCGTTGCGACCCCTTCCCAGTCGTCGTTGGCTGCGGCTTGCAACGACCTCGCAATAGCGGCGGAGAACCCCATCATTTTTTGTTTGTGGTCCCATGTCTTGCTTGCCGTCATCGGATACGGCGTTCGGGTGTCGAGGCGCGCGAGCTCGGCCTGGGCGGCCTGCGCAGCTCGGCTTGAGTTCGTGCCAGCCTGCCCCGTACACCCCGCGACAACCGCGACACACGCAAGAGCAAGGGCGCTGATGGTTACTTGCATGCCGGCCCCTCGCCGCTCACGATATGAACACGAGCCTGCAATGCCACCTCGTCGCCCTGCAGATGATCCGAGAAGGACTCGATCAGAGCCTCACGGGCGCGCGTAAAAGCGGCGGCACTGCTACGCATGAGTTCCTCTCGATACGAACCAAACGAGGAGAGGGCAAACTCAGCCGCCTGCGCGACCGGTAAGCCACCGCCGATGGGCAGGGCGCCTCGCCAATCCTCGACTTGCACTTTGACGAATCCCGCGCCCTGTAGAAGTTCGAGCAAGACCGACGAATCCGCGTAGCGGGACAGATTGGGTTCGTCTGGTGCTGAGGAGGGCAAGGTCACGACCGTCTCCACTGCCTCGCGAACAACCGTAGCCCAGGGGTTGTCCACTGGGGGCCCCCACACAGCAAACGCAAACCGAGAATCGGATGTCAGCCAAGAGGCGAGTCGCAAGAACGCCGACGCCGGATCCCCGAAAAACATGATCCCGAAACGCGAGACCAAGCGGTCGTAGGGCACACTATCCGGAGTCTCCTGCGAGACATCCAACACGTCAAAGACTGCGTGCGGGCTCTGGAGCCGTTTGCGGGCGGCCTCAACGAGGCTCGCCGAGATATCGAACCCGTGAAGCACGCTGCCGTCTGGCGCTCGCTCGTTCAAGGCAAGCGCCGTCGCGCCGCCTCCACATCCAGTCTCGGCAATCTTACAGGGGCGGTCGAGCTGTAACGCTTCGATCAACGGAGCATTGACGGGAGCGAGGGTCTGCTCCAGCCCTGAGAGATGCTCCAGCCACTTCTTGCCACGCGCGCCCGTCCAGTCGTCGGTTCCCGGGCTTCCGCGGTTCGGCTGAATGTCCATGCCCAATCCTTGCTCGAAGCCTGGTCCGCAATCCAATCGTTTGTATGGAGGCATGCCCTCAGCCGAGCTGAGGACAACCTCCAAGTGGCCTATTCCAGATTGGTGACCTGCGTGATGCAGGCGGCCTGATCATCGTTGGGCAAAACGTTGGGCTGCCCCTGCACGAACCCGGAGTCCGGGGTGGTCCAGATTCCACCCGCAGCCGGGCAACTCGCTTCGTTGACGTCCCAGTAGCACAGGGCGGCGCCGAGGTTACCGATCCCGTTGGCCGGCTTGCTCTCGAAGCAGAGGTCCGCGCCTGCGTTGCTGCAGATCGCCGCGCTCGCGTTGCTGCAGCTGAGGTTCGAGGTGTTCGTGATGCACACGCCCGGCTCCAGGAAGTTCATCTCTGGATTGTTTTGGGCGTAGTTGCTGTCGGGCGTGGTCCAAATGCCGGGCTCGCCGTCGCATTCCGCCAGCGTCGTCGCGTCGGGCCAGTAGCAGGTGGAGTCGTTGCCCCCAACGCGCATGCGGCACTGCGCAGCGAAGTAGTCGCAGTGGGCAGCGAAGCTGTCTGAGCACACTTCGTCGTTGCCCGTTGCGAACTGCTCTTCACACTCGGACGTGCAGCTGTCGAGTTCGTTGTCATTGCCATCGTCGCAAGCCTCGCCCGCATCGACGATGCCGTTGCCACAGCCCACCCCAGGTCCGGTGCTTTCTTCCGCCGCGCCGCTCGAGCTGCTCTCGCTGCCGTCCGTGCTTCCATCCACGCCCGCGGTGCCTGTGTCGAGTCCGGAGGTACCCGTGTCGAGTCCGGAGGTACCCGTGTCGAGTCCGGAGGTACCCGTGTCGAGGCCGACGGTCCCGCCCGCGGTCGTTTGCCCTGCGGAAGGGTCGCTCCCTTCCTGGCTGCCCTGCACTTCGTCACTGCCGCTGGAACTGGCGCCCGTCCCGACGCCTGTTGTGTCAGCTTCTTCGGAATCGCTCGGACTACTGAAGCAAGCACCGATGAGGAGCGCGAGGGCAGCAACGCCCCAGTGCAGTCGGTTACTCGTGGTCGAATACTGGGTGGGAATGGACTGGGTCGTCATGGTCATGTGGCCCTACGGAAAGCAAGACGTCCCTCGGGTCGGACCGGATCACGGACCCGATCTCGTTTGGCGGTCCGGGTACTTGCGAAATCGAGCCAACGGGATCGTGTCTCCACGTAACCCCCTGTTGCGCCGTGTAATCGTGTGATCCGGGTGGCTCGCGAACGGTCACCGCGCAACCTGACGAGGCACCGGCCGTCTACGGGGCGTGTTCAGTTCGCTCGACAAGGTCGACCTCATGACCGAGCAAGATGGGGTCCAGGTCTGCATCCAGACCGACCACCGTTCGCCCGCGGATATGGACGAGACCCCAGAGCTTTCGGTGCTCTTCGCCTTGGTACGCACACTCGTCCCGCGCCGCTTCGCCGCCGATGGTGCTCCGGCCCCCAAGGTGAAGTACGTCGCAATGCACGGGGCATCCGAGGGTGTCGCTGAGGCGGTGGCTGCGGCCGGCGCGGCGCTGGAGACGATAACGGAGGGGACGCCCAAGCTGGTGGTGTATCCGGGCTCACCGCGCCCGGTTGCGACGCTCGTCGATGAGGCCTTTCGTGGGCTGGCCCATCGGGTTGCGTTGCGCGAGAGCGTTGCGGTGTCGCTGATCGGGCTCAAGGCGTTCGAGGACCGGATCTTGGCCGATGCGTGGGACCTCAAGGACGGCGAGCAGGAGATTGAAGCCTGGACGGCCGCAGTGGAGTTGGCGGCGCTGACCGGCGAGTGCATTCGGCAGGTGCACGGCGGGCAGTGGGTGCTCACCGAAGAAGCACTGGCCGGCGGGATGGGCACGCAGATCTCGGTCGCGGACTTCGGCCTTCTCCCGTTTGCGTACGCGCGGGAGACCGGAGAGCTGCACAATGCTGCGAACAAGGCGATTCGGGCGATGAGCGAGCCCGGCCAGAGCGTGCTGCAGATGTTGGTGACTGACTCAAGCGAGGCGCACGAGGCCGGCAAGATGATGGTCATTCTCAAACCGGCCGACTGGGGCACGCATGGGGTGGTCTCGCGGCCGTTGTTCGAAACCCTGACCGATGGTCCTCTGGTCGTCATCGGCAAAGACATGCCCAACACCGTCGCCTACACGGCTGCCGACGAGCGCAGCCCCGAAGAGATCGATGCGGTGTTCGCCGAAGCGTTGGCCAATCTGGCCGAGGTGCAGGTGGAGGTCGAGCGACTCGACCTGGACGTGCCGATGGACATTTACGTCGTGCACGGTGACTTCTACGCCGCCGAGAAAATCCTAGACGAAGGCTTCATGCACTCGATGCACGCTCGGGTGGGTCAGGAACTTCTTGCAGTGTCCGTGCCTGTCAGGGGGCGCATGTTCGTGACCGCAGGGGCGCAGGCGCCCGAGAACATCGCGCGCATGCTGGCCCTGGCCCAAGGTGCCTTTGAAGGTGAGCCGAACCCGATCTCGCCGCGCGTCTTTGGGGTGGTGAATGGCAAGATCGCCGCGATCGTGCAGGCATCGCCCGAGTCCGAGCCGCCCGAGAAGAAGAAAGGGCTGTGGCGCCGGTTGTTCGGCGGCTGACCAGTCCGCGGGCCCCCTGGCGCTTCTGCGCTGGCCTGCCAGTCGGTCCCGCAGTCCCGGCAGACGTCCCGTTCCTGTTCGGGTCGAGACGGGGGCTTCGGCACATGGCCCCGGAGCCCGCAGACGGCATCGAGATCGGGGAGCGTTGGAGCTACGAGATCCGCGCCGAGGGACATGAACTTACCGTTACGGTGATTCGCGAGGACGGCGAGGCACTCAGCGCCACCCACATGATGAGCGAATATTACGACGACGCGTGGCTCTACTTCAAGGCCGGGGTCTACAACCAAAACAGTGGTGGTGAAGAAGACGATGGGGTGCGGGCGACCTTCTTCGCACTCACCCATGAACACGACCAGCCTTGATTTGGGGGTGATCCGACAGCCGGTCGGTCCGCCGCAGATGTAGCCGCGGACACCGTCGCGTGTTACAGAGTTGGCGTGAACGTGTTTGGACACCTGACGCTATCGGCTGCGCTACTTTCCCTGGCGGGCTGCGCGACCATTCCCAAGGAGTCCGCCGCCCAGGTAGTGATCGCCGTACAGACCGAGGCGATCATCAATCGGATCGAGTTCCGGACCGAAGACGGATTTCCGTTCACGGTGGCCGGCGTCCCGGAGGGCACCACAGTGTTCCGGTACTACCTCCAACCCGGCAGTTACTGTTTGGCCGAGTACGTGATGGGCGGCATTGATGCCGGCCGGGTTTTTCAGACCCGCACTCCGGTATGCCTGACCTTGGTCACGGGCAACGTCGCGATGCTACGCCTGTCGTTTTCGGCCCAGGGCGACGTTGCTAGTGACCGCGACGACACCGCCGTGCAAGCGGCGCTCGACGATCCCACCGTGCAGAAAATCGTCGGCTACGCGGGCGTCAAACGCTGAGCACTCCGCGTTCGGCGACGTGTCTGCGGGTTGTTCTTGTCCTGGTCGGCGTTACACAACTCGACGCAGGCGGGCGCGGGCCTCGCTTGGTCAGGCTTTCGGCCCCGCCCATGTCGTGCCCCAGCGGATCACGATTAGTGCACCATTCTTCTCGGATGTGCTTCATCCCCCCTGCTATCTTGGGTGGCATGCGGAGCACAGTGGGAATGGGGTACTTGGCGTCGCTCGTCGCAATCGTGGGCTGCGCCGCGCTTGAGCAGGCCGAGGTGAACGACGGAGGGGCCGGGACCACGTCGTCGGCCGACGGTGCCGTCACCGAGACTCCGGGTGGTGACGACGGAGACGATGGTGAACAGAGTGCAGGCGACGCCGACAGCGGAACCACAGGCGCACCCGCGGTCGATGGGGCAGGATCGTCCGGCGAGCCCGCCGACAGCACCGGCTCGAGCACGGGCACGACCGGGGAGTCGCTGGCCGAGTCCGGCGGTTCGACGACCGGCGGTTCGACGACCGGCGAGGTGAGCTATCCGGAGTCGTGTGCGGCGCTGGCTCAGCAGCAGCCGAACGCGGTGGCTGGAGAGCACGACCTGTTCGTCGACGGCAACCCCTCGATGCCCTGGAGCGCCTACTGCGTCGACCTCGACTCGACCCCGCGCACGTATCTGACTCTGGGCGCGGCTCCGGGCGCCAACTTCTCCCAGTACACGGCCGGCGGTGCGTCCCAAGGCACCGATGTGCGCACCACGTTCACTCGGGTCCGCATCAACCCGGGCACCTTGAAAGTGGACACCGTGGACAAGACCTTCTCAATGTCGACCGGATCCCTGATGCACTCTGGCACCAACATAGTAACGTCGATGCCGTACGCGACGGCGATGAGCTGTATCGGCAACCTTGACAGCGGCGGCGCGGCCCGGATTGATCTGAGCGGAACGCCCTTTGTCGTGGACCAGGAGTTTTGCTTTGAGGGCGCTGCGTCCAGCGGCACGGCGGTCGAGTTCGATGACGGGCGCGTCGTTGAGATCTCTGGCGGTGGCTTCTGTGGCTATGGTGCCCCCAATGACCCAGCGTGTCCGTTCGGCCCGTACAACGACAACTCCGAGGCCCTCGTCGGGCTGCGATACCAGCCGTAGGGCCGCGCTGCGCCGGGCGGGCTGCGCGTTGGTGCATGAATCGAACCGAGCACAGATCCGCCCCCGCGCGACGCGTCCTCAGCTCTCAATCGGCACGGACCTCGGCGCTCCGAGTTCCAACATCCGGTTCAGCACCACCACTCCCATCATCGACTACGCCCGCTGCCCGTCAGGACACCGAGCCCGTAGTGACGGACCGTGGGTGCGTCGGCCATTGCGTTGCTCTGTGCAATGATGACCAGGATTGTCTGGACCACGGAATGCCAGACACCGTGTGCGACCAGGACGTCGACTCGCCGAGCACCGAAATGTTCTGTCGGCAGCCCCTGCCATGAACAAGCTGCGCTCAACAGCACCCCCACCGCCTCGCTGACGATGACCTGGCCCGCACCGTCATGAAGCCGGACGATATGGCTCTTCGCGTGCGCTATGTGACACGACGAGCTTGATAAAGAAGAGGGCGGCCTGCCACTCGAGTCCGGCCGGGCCGGTGAACTCGACGGAGCTGAATGGCGGGGAAGAGGAACCTGCGTTTCACGAGCGCAGCCAGCCAGGACACGTCCGAGGCTTCACCAGAATCCAAGAAGCGTTTCATTGAGCCCAACGAGTTCGTGAGCCCGCCTCCCACGATGTCGATTGCTATCAAGCGTGACAGCGCCACTCAGCACGGACGCGATGTGGTCACGCCGTTGCGGAAGCATGCAGTGTGCAGCACCACCGGCGGCGCGCCCCGCACGGCAGCAGACAAAGTGAACTGAAGCTCGCATTGCTCCGGTAGCGTTCGCATTCGTAACTGCATATAGCTCGACGACATCCGGGCGGTCTCTCCGGCGCCCAGTACCTGGAGCAGATGGAGACCGTACATAGAGGGCTCGATCGTCTCGGCGGATTCCCCGTTGGTACACACGAGCTTCATCTGAGGCAGGCGCTGAACGTCCAGCTTCGCGTTCGCGGTCACTTCCACCTCAAGAGACGCCGTTACACCTGGCAGGTACTCGGTCTCCGGCTCGAACGTCAGTCTCGAGGTAATGGTGGCCGACGCGGGCGAGAGCGGCACACCGTCGGTGGGCGAAACCGACGACCCAAAGACGCATGGCCCGTCTTCGCCCCTTCCCCCGCGGACGCAGTTGTGAGCAACAGGCGAGGTCCAGTACCGCGTACCGCCTAACCGCGCGGTAACCGCGACAGTGAGGTCACAGGGCCTGGAACCGACGTTGAGTTCCGACCGACGAAGGTCGGCTTGGATGCCGTAGACGTGTCCTGCGTGAAATCCGAACGGCCCGTGCATTCCCGGCCCGAAGCCGGTGCCGCTGACTTCATCAACCAGCGTCTGAGAGCCCGTTGGGCACGCCAATTTCACGCTGAACGTCTCACCCCGTTCCCGTGGATAGTGCGACTTGATCCGAACTCCGAGCGTACTCCCTCCGAACCGTCGGGCACTGACATCGACACCTGCAATCTCGATGGGATCCGACGATGTCGAGATCGGGGCGGTCAATGGTGGGCTGCATTCGGCCGGCTTCAGGACATTGCCTTCCCAGCACGCGGTCCCCAAATACGGCTCTGAGACTTGGTTCCGCGAACCCATCGCGAAACGAAGCGAGCATCGACCGAGCGGTTCATCGATTCCCAGAAACGCCAGGTTGGCCGTGGCTCGTTGTGCGTTCCCGGCAGGCCACGCGTGGAGGAAGTTGTCCTCCCTATAGCCGTCCTGATCGACCCTTGCAGCGGTCGTCCCCACCTCAATCTCTCCATCGCGTTCGCACAGAGCCTCCACCCACACCTTGGTGTCAGCTTCGATAGCGGCATGCCGTGTGGTTCTGAACGACACGCGGACGAAATCGACAAGGCTCTCTCGGTCCAACTCCACACGGAGCTCGCTGATCTCGGCGGCAGCATCGGGCATAGTTAGTGACGAACCTGTTCGCAACTCAGCACGACGCTGCATGTCATCACTGGCAACGACACGGGGCGGATTGTTGTCGATCGGCGGTCGCGCATCGCGACAGCCGACCGTTACAGCAGTTCCCAAGAACACGCGGAGGAGGCTGCACCGAATCATCTGACGCAATCTATACTACAGGAACCGTCTGGACCGAGGCGAGCTCACATGATGCTCGCGGTCGCATCACGCTCGACGAACGCCGGAAGCTGCGGGGCCACAATCCTCAGCGCGTCGCTGTCGTGTGTCTGCCGCGGTCGGTACGTGGAACAATGAGTGCCCAACGGGCTCGGCTGTTGCGAGCAACGGTCCATCGAAGATGGATAGTCATCTTGCGCCGGCCGTGTTGCGCTCGCGCGAGATAGCGCAGTTGCTGCACGGCGCGCGCGGGCCACCAAGCGTTTCTTGCCGACATCGCCGACACCGCCGCACCAGACCCCGAGGCCGAGGACCGCCTGGTCGGCAACGGTATCTCCAACGCACTGACGGTCAAGAGCGTGGTGCTTGAGCCGCAGTCCAACAGCGTGCGGCTTGG
>JAESSZ010000442.1 GCA_016763875.1 Nannocystaceae bacterium | reverse complement strand
TTCGTCAACGTATTGAAGCGGTCGTCCTTGTTGTGGGACATCGCCACGATGTTGCGCTCGGCGGCCAAAATACCGTCACCGCGGCGCACGCCCATCTCAGCCAACAGGCCGTCAAGCGGGTCTGCGACCGGTGGTTGTCCTTCGACCGACAACTTCGCGGGCATCGCGATGAACAGCGAGCCTCCCTGATTCATGTAGTCACGCAACGCGCTGACTTCCGCGTCATGAAACTGTTTACGCGGGCCGATGATCATCACAACGTCGGCATCGTCGGGAACCTTCTCGCCCAGGCCTTGCTGAACCGAGAGGCCCTTGACCTTGAACCCGAGGTCGATCAATGCGCGACGGAAGGCGCGCAACGATATCTGCTCGTCTTGCCCCGACCAGTCGATCTCGCCGTGGCCCGTGGTCATATAGGCGACCCGCTCGCCCTGACCGAGATCGATGAGCGCTTTTTGAACCTCGCGATCGATCTTCGCCAGCGTGCGCTTGGCCTTGTCGAACCCGGGGTTGACACGCACCCGGCGGGTCACCGGTTTGGTGACTTCGTCTTCAGCTTCGTCCTTGGACTCACCGTCGGGTGGGTCTTTGGGTTTGTCCTTGGGGTCGGCCATCAGGACCGAGATGTCGCCTGTCGTCAGCGCGACGGTGCCGTTGTCCCGGACCGATAGCGCCTTGGCCAACCGTGGCTGCGCCGCCTGGTCGAGGATCTCCACCTGGAGTTTCGGCCCTTCGAGCGGCGCAAAGTAATTACGCAGCTCCTGCGCGACTTCGGAGGACGGCGGCATGAAGATGCGGACCGTGACCGGCTCTTCCAACGCCTCGACCAACTTGAACGTCGCGGTTCCCGGGGCCGGGGTCTTGAAGTACGCAAGGTCCCAACGCTCGTTGTTTTCCTTGGCGATGTAGTTCAGCGGGAACACGACCGCCAATCCCATCGCGACCACCAGGCCATGGGTCAGGCTGTCGCGGATCCGTCCCAGCGGCATCACGACCGGAGCAGACTCCAGCGCGTGATCAACGACCAGCAGGGGCACGGTCCCAAGCAGCCACAACAGCGGCCACAGCGACTTCATGGTGCCGACCCAGCGCTCCTCGCCTTGCTCAGTGAGCGACAAGCCGCGGGCAAACTCGTCGGTCGTCCCCCAGTACAGGACCAGCGATGAGATCCCGACCAGCAGTAGCCCAAGCGCAACTCGATGGCCGCGCCGCAAACCTTCGTCCTTGCTGGACACAAGCCGAGCGCGCAGCGCGACTGCGGCGAGCAAACTCAGCGCCGCCACGATGCGGACCGTGGACTGCATCGGATGGTCGACCATCAATCGCTCCGCTCCGAACAGGGCGACCATACCGACAAGATAGATGATGGTTCCGTAGCTCATCGCCACCTCCGTGCCGCCATGAAGCGGCTCGCGAGCATTAGGGATACGAACACGATCGAGAGGTAGAAGACGACGTCCTCTGAGTTGATCTGACCGCGTCCAAAACCGCGAAAGTGGCGGTCGAAGAAACTCATGTAGCTAAAGAGGTCGTTGAGCGGCGGGTCGGTCACCTTAGCGACCATCCAGCCGAGCACGAAGAATCCGACCATCGATGCCGAAATGACCCCCGCAACCAACTGCGAGCGCGCGACCGCCGAGGCCAGCGTGCCAATCGCCGAGCACGCCGCTGCGACCAGCAACAGCCCCGAGTAACCGGCGACCAAGTGGCCGTAGGAGACCTTGCCGTTCACAAACACCAGCGCGGGCATGTAGATCGTGCTGAGCACCAGCAACGCCATCACGACCATCGCGGAGATGTATTTGCCGCCCACGAACTGCCAAGGGGCGATTGGTGAGGCGTCGATGAGGACGATGGTCCCCGTCTGCCGCTCTTCAGCCACAAGACGCATGGTCATGAACACCGATGCGATCGCAGTGAGGCCGAACGACCAATAGAAAAAGTCCTCGATAACCTTGGCGCTGTACTTCGCGGTATTGCCCAACGCGAACGCGTTGAAGAGCAAGCCATCGATGACCAACACCGCGGCAATCACGGCGAAGCCCCAGTAGGAGTTGAAATAGGCGCCTAAGTCGCGGCGCGCAACGAGCAAGATGCCCCTCATACTTTCACCCTCTGTCCCGCTTTTTTGTCGAGTACCTGGGTGCGCGTACATTCCAGGAATACCTGTTCCAGTTCGGACACAGCGTCCGAGACCGCGCGAATTCCGAATCCGGCCGTGACGAGTTCGGCGACGAGTTTCTCGCGGTGATCGCCCGTCAGGGAGACGTCTGCGGTGACCAGGCCGTCCTCCGCCGACCGCAGTTCAGCCTTGCTGACCAGCGGCGATTCCGCGAGAGCGTCGTCGACCTTGGCTCGGTCGCCACGCAACTCCAATCGCAACAGCCGCCCTTCGCTCGATCGCCCGCCAAGTTCTTTGGGCCCGCCGTCCATGACCAAACGGCCCTGATGGATCATCAGGACGCGCTCGCACGTGAGCGAGATCTCCGAAAGGATGTGTGAGCTGATGAGCACCGTCGCGTTCGCGGTCAGATTCCGGACCACGGCCCGCATCTGGACGATCTGCTGGGGGTCCAGCCCCGAGATCGGCTCGTCGAGAATCACGACATCGGGCTTATGAATGATGGCGTGCGCGATGCCGACGCGCTTCTTGTAGCCATGTGACAACTCGGAGATCACGCGGTCCTGGAAGTCCGTCAGCTCGCACTGTTCGAGCACCTCTGGCAGCGCAGCGCGGACCTGTGCCCGACTCCTCCCCTTGAGTTGGCCAACCCACTCCAGAAACTCCGCGATCCGCATCTCACCGTAGAGCGGCGGATCTTCGGGCAAGAATCCAATCTTGCGCCGCAGTGCGTCCGGTTGGGTTGTCGCGTCGATCCCGTCGATGGTGACCTTGCCTGCGCTGGGAAGCAGCAGTCCGGCAAGAATCTTGAGGACTGTGGACTTGCCCGCGCCGTTGAGGCCCAGGAAGCCGACAATTTCTCCGTCGGGAATCGTAAAGGTTGCGTCACGTAGGGCCGCAAAATCGCCGTAGTAGCGGGTCAACCCTTGGGCTTCGATCATCCGCTCGCTCCTTGTTGAAATCGGCCGGCGGGGTATGCGCTGAACACGCGTCCGGCGGCGCGGTCGCCAAGATAAGCACAATCGCGCGGCGGGAAACAGCCCCCGGGCGTCACTGCGTGATCCGTGAGGCGGTTGGGGTCTGCGGCTCGTCGGTGCGAGCCGCCTCCTCGCGGCGAGTCGCGCTTTTGTCACGCTACATTCCGCGACGTGAGCAACGAGCATGCGGACGACAGCAACCCCGACGGAAACCTGGGCGGGCTCCTCATCTACGGCGCGTATGGCTACACCGGTAGGCTCATCGCCGAGCGCGCCGCCGCCAACGGTGGACATCCAGTCCTCGCGGGCCGCGACAAGACGAAGGTCGAAGCACTGGGCAAACGCCTCGAAATGCCGACGCGTGCGTTCCCGCTGGATCGCCCTGGCGAGCTCGACGCTGGGCTGAAGGACGTCGATGTTGTGCTGCATTGCGCGGGGCCGTTCTCGCGAACCGCCGAACCGATGGCGGCGGCGTGCTTGAGGACGGGCACGCACTACCTCGACATCACGGGTGAGATCTCCGTCTTCGAAACAATGAAGACCCACGACGCCGCGGCAAAACAAGCGGGTGTGATGCTGATGCCGGGGACCGGATTCGACGTCGTGCCGACCGATTGCCTGGCCAGCTACCTCTCGGCCCAGCTGCCCGACGCGACCCACCTGGTGCTCGCGTTCGCCGGCAGCACTAAGGCGTCCCACGGCACCGCAATGACCGCGATCGAGAACATCGGCGCTGGCGGAGCGGCTCGGAAAGACGGAAAAATCATCTCAGTACCCGCGGCCTGGAAGGTTCGCGAGATCGACTTCGACGGCAAGCAAAGGGTCTGCGCGACGATCCCCTGGGGCGACATCTCGACCGCGTTCCACAGCACCGCGATCCCCAACATCGAAGTGTTCATGGCGGTACCGCCGGGCCTGCTGCGGTTCATGAAGGCCAGTCGATGGTTGGGTGGCCTGCTGGGGACCGGCCCCGTTCAGCGATTTTTGAAGTCTCGGATCCCCGAAGGCGGCCCCGACCAGCATGCGCGCGAGACCGGCCAGACCCGCCTCTGGGGCGAGGTGAGCAACGCCGCCGGCGAGACGGTTTCCGCGCACATGAAAACCCCCGAGAGCTATCAGCTCACCGCGATCACGGCGCTGATGATCGCCGAGCGCGTGCTGGCTGGCGATGCCCCGGTAGGGTTTCAAACCCCAGCGAAGGCGTACGGAGCCGACCTGGTGCTCGAGGTCGAGGGCGTAACCCGACGCTAGGCCGGACGGCGAGCCGAGCCGCCGCCCCACCGGAAGCGATCGCACCTGCTAGCCTGCGGTCGATGAGCCATCCTGTCGCGCTGCCTGAGCTCCGGGCAACCCGCTACGTCGCCGCCCTGCGCGAAGGCGGGTCGCTGCCGGCCATTGTCGAGACCGACCGAGGGGACCTCATGGTCGCCAAGTGGCGTGGCGCCGGACAGGGCGCAGCGGCGTTGGTCGCCGAGGTTATCGCCGGGGAGCTGGCCCGCGCGCTCGATCTTCCAATTCCCGAACTCGCGACGCTCACGCTGGACGACACCCTCGCCCGCACGGAGCGCGACCAAGAGATCCGCGATCTGTTGGTCGCAAGCGTCGGCACCAATCTCGGCATGCGCTACCTCAGCGGCGCGCTGGCCTTCGATCCGGCGGCGGGCACGGCCGTTGCGGCCGAACTCGCGGCCCGCGTGGTGGTCTTCGACGCCTTCGTGATGAACGTCGACCGTACGGCCAAAAACACGAACCTTCTGTGGTGGGAAGGTGCCCTGTGGCTCATCGACCACGGGGCTGCGCTGTACTGGCACCACGGTTGGGACGGAGAGGTCGAACGAGCGGCGCGCCTGTTCCCGCTGGTGCGAGACCACGTACTGCTACCGCAGGCCGCTTCGCTGACAGCTCCCGGGGAGGCAATGGTGTCAACGCTGACCGACGAGGTCATCGAGTCCGTGGTCGCGATGGTACCCGCTGCGTGGCTCAACGCGCCTGACGTGGCGGCCCGGCGAGCGGCGTACGTCGGCTTCTTCCAGCAACGCAGAGACGGGGCGGCGGCGTTCCTGGAGGAGGCCGAACGTGCCCGAGCTGCTTGCGTTTGAGTACGCGGTCATTCGTGTGGTCCCGCGCGTGGAGCGGAGCGAGTTCATCAACGCGGGCGTGATCGTCTACTGTCCGACGCAGTCGTTCCTCGCGTGCAGCATCCACCTCGATCCGGGACGCCTCGCGGCACTCGACACCAACGCCAACGCCGAGACTATCGGCCAACACCTCGAAGGACTCCGCCTGGTTTGCGTCGGAGCCGACGCCGGAGGACCGATCGCCGCCCTTCCCTTGCGCGAGCGCTTCCACTGGCTCGTGCATCCCCGTAGCGCAATCCTGCAGTTCTCGGCGGTCCACGCTGGCGCCACCGAGGATCTGGGAGAGACGCTGGTT
>JAESSZ010000441.1 GCA_016763875.1 Nannocystaceae bacterium | reverse complement strand
CGGGGCCGACGGGGAGGCCCAGGCGGTGCTGGTACGGGCATGCGAGCCCGTGGCTGGCATCTCGACGATAACTGAGCGCCGTGGCGGCAAAGATGGGCCGGTCCTCCTCACCGGCCCCGGCAAAGTCGGCCAAGCCCTCGCTATCGACACGACGTTTTGCCACCACGCGCTGCACGCCGCAGGAGGTCTTACCCTTCACGATGCCGTTGGCCCCCCACGCATCGCGACCGGACCACGCATCGGTATCGACTACGCAGATGCCGAGCATCGGGCGCTGCCTTGGAGGTTCGCGGAGGCGGGAAGCGCTTGGGTGACCCACCGCGCCCAGCTCTGCTAGCGTGGCCTCCGCATGGTGCACCGACTTGATATTCGAGAGCGTCCGCGGCGTAACCGAAAGTCCGCGGCGATTCGCGACGCGGTGCGTGAGTCACTTGTAGGCCCCGAGCACTTTATCTATCCGCTCTTCGTGCACGAGGGAGATGACACGATTCCGATCGCGTCGATGCCTGGTTGCTCGCGTCACTCCGAGGCGGGGCTCATGGTCGAGGTTGAGCGGGCGTACGCGGTCGGGATCCGCATGATCGCGCTCTTTCCCGCGCTCGACGACAGTCTCAAGGATGAAAAGGGCACCGAGTCCCACAATCCTTCCGGGCTCATCCCGCGCGTCGTCGGTGCGCTCAAGGAACGTTGGCCCGACATCATGGTCGTTACCGATGTCGCGCTAGATCCCTACTCATCCGACGGCCACGATGGCATCGTCGACAAGCACGGCCGCATCCTCAACGACGAGACGGTCGACGTGCTGTGCCAACAGGCCTTGTGCCAGGCCGAAGCGGGCGCCGATATCATCGCCCCGAGCGACATGATGGATGGACGTGTCGGGGCCATCCGCGACGCGTTGGACGACGAGGGCTACACCGAGGTCTCAATCCTGGCGTACTCCGCCAAGTACGCTTCGGCGTTCTACGGTCCGTTTCGCGATGCGTTGGAGTCGGCCCCCAAGAGCGGGGACAAAAAGACCTACCAGATGGACCCGGCCAACGCGCGAGAAGCACTGCGAGAGGTCTCGCTCGACGAGGACGAGGGCGCGGACATGATCATGGTCAAGCCGGCTGGGCCATACCTCGACATCATCTCGCTGGTGCGTGCCAACACTGAGCTGCCGGTTGCGGCGTATCAGGTGTCCGGTGAATACGCGATGCTCAAGGCAGCCGCCGAGCGCGGCTGGCTCGACGAGAAGAAGGTCGTGTTGGAGAGCCTGACTGCGATCCGTCGCGCGGGCGCGGACATCGTACTGAGCTACTACGCACGCCAAGTCGGTGAGTGGCTCGCCTAGAAGCCTGGGGTTGAAACGTCGGTGCTGACTCAAGTTCTTGGGGAGTGGGGAGCGCGGGGCCAAATGCTCGACGTCTATGGCCGTCGTGTGTTCGCCCTTAGCCAAGGCGAGGCGTCGGGTGAGCCGCCGCTGCTGATCCTGCATGGCTTTCCGACCTCGTCGCACGACTTTGCTGCGAGTCTGCCGATGCTCTCAGCCCGGCGTCGGGTTGTATTGCTGGACTTCCCGGGGTTCGGGTTGTCTGAGAAAAATCCAAAAGACAGTTTCTCGCTGGTCGAACAGGCGGAGGCTGCCGTCGAGGTCTGGCGCCAACTCGGGGTGACGCATGGACACCTGTTGGCCCACGACTACGGCACCAGCGTGGCCACCGAACTGCTCGCCCGAAGGGAACGCAGGCTGCTGCCGATCGCGTTCGACTCGGTGACGTTGTGCAACGGAAGCATGCACATCGAGTTGGCGAAGGTCTCGCTGACGCAGAAAATTCTGCTGCATCGTCGCGCGGGACCCTGGATGGCTCGACTCGGCAGCCGCCGATTTTTTGGGTCGCGGATGCGCAAGATCTTCGGGCAACCTGACGCGGTGTCCGATGCGGCCATCGACGAGATGTGGGCGGCTATCCAACACGACGACGGACATCTCCGGCTGCCCGCTATCTCGCAGTACCTGCATGAGCGCACTCACCACTGGCAGCGGTGGATTGGCGCGCTGCAACGTCTGGACCTACCCGTGCACGTGGTTTGGGGCCAACGCGATCCGATCGCCGTTCCAGCGATCGCTGAGCAGTTAGCGATCGAGATCCCACAGGCCCAGCTGAGTTGGCTGCCCGAACTGGGTCACTACCCGATTCTTGAGAATCCGCGCACGTGGTCGGCGACCGTGAACGGGTTTCTTGAGCAGTAGCGCAGAGCGAAATGTCAGGGTGTCGGCAGGACCTTGTATCCCTGCACGACGTCGATCAACACGATCGGATTACCGGGACCATCGCTGAGGTCATCGATGAGCAGCGGAGTCACATCGGCCATGCGCTCCCGAGTCCGGTAGGCGACGACACTGCCGTCGGCCGAAAAACGCGCGGTGAACTGCACCTCGACCCCTTGGCCGAGGGTGTCGTTGACCTTCACTGAGGGGCCAGGCTCGTCGCCAAGCGGCACCAGGTAGAGTTCCTGGCGTGAGGTCGAGTCCTGGAACGCCGTGTACAGCAGCGCGTCCCCCACGGGCGAGAATATGATCTCTCCCGATAGGCCGCCGCCGTCGGTGAGCTCGCCACTGAGTCGTTCGGGAGCCGCAGGAACGCCGCCAAGCAACTCTGCGCGAAACAGCTCTCCGCCCGCTTGGTTCTGCGGCGCAACGTAGTACAGAAAGTTTGCGTCGGGACCAAACACGACCGACATCACTGCTGCCCCGGGAAGCAACTCGCCGTTGATCCGCTCGGGCGAGGCGGGCAGGGCACCCGAAAGTTCGACGTAGTACGCGTCGCGATTGCCGGGGGTGTCGTGCTCCGCGGTGTAGATCAGGCCGTCACCGGACGGGGAGAAGCGTAGCGAGTTGGGGAACGCTGCCCCTGCCGTCGGCGTGCTCACGACCATGGGTGCACTCGGCGCGTCACCATCGATGTAGGAGATCGAGACCTCGCCGGACGTTGCGTCGCCGGACCAGTACGCGACCGTGCGGGAGTCAGGGGCAACGCGCAGGGCGGTAATCGTTTCGTCGGTCGCCAGAGGGTTGTTGATCTTGATCGGTACCGTCGGCACCTCGCCAGCCAAACCGACCCACCACACCTCGTTGACCCCGTCGGTTTCCGTATCAGCGCGGTACATGAGGGCCGAGCCGTCCGGTGCCCAGCGAATCGATACAAATGCGACGGTTTGCGCAGGGTCGTCGTGCAGGCTGAGCGGGAGGACTGCACCGACTGCCGCGAACTGGGAGGACGCAAGGTAGACATTGTTGAGGTCTGAACCGGAAAAATCTCCGGTGAAGGCCATCCCAACCGCGCCTGGTCCAACGACGATGTCACTATTGACGTCGTCGCCGGCTCCTAGCGGGGGGTGGACCAACACCGGTGGTCCGAAAGTCCCAGACAGATCGTCGATGACCCAGATTCCGGGATCGGTGCCGCTGGCGCCGCCGCGTGCGAAGAAGAAAAGCGAGGTGTCGTCGTCGGTGAACTCCGGGGTGCCGCCAAGCCCAGGCACGGGGGACGGTGCGACATTGATCTGAACTGGGTCCTCGGTTTCTCCGTCGGCGTAGGCGGCGACGAACCCACGATCGTTGTCGGCCTTGCTCGTGTCGCGGGTCCGGAAATACACGAGCGTTTTCGCGGGAGATATGCCCGAGAACGCGACGATACGGCCCGCGGGAAGCGGGTCGTGCACTGCGGTCTTGGTGACGCTGCCTGCGTCATAGTCGAGCACCGAGAGCGTTTCGAAGCCTGCACCGAGGCGTCCCCCTTCGCCGAGGAGGAGTCGAATGCGGCCATCGACGGTCGGGCGACGGGTGGTCGAGCCGTCGCCAGAGGCGTTGTCGGAGGACGCTTCGCTGGAAGCTGTCGTGTCCACAGCGTCGGCGGTCGTCGAGTTCTCCGTCGCCGCGCTGCCGGTCGTTGTCGGGCCGGGCCCTTGCGTCATTCCGGTTTCGGAGGCGCTTGTGTCGTTGCCACCGGCGGCGTCGTCGGAACAACCAACCGCGAGAACTGCTGTGACGAGCAAGGCAGTACGTGCTCGAATGTCAGCCATGGGGGTACGGTAGCACCGCCGCATCGGCGCCAACCCCGTGCCAGCCTAGCGTCAGACGGCTACCGGCGAGTGCGCTACAGCGCGGCTTGGACGTCTCGGCTCAGCGACTCGATGCTCTGGCGTGCATCGAGTCGCAAGATCCGGCACGGTAGCTCGGACAGCCACGCTTCATGGCGCGCGCGGCTACGGTTCGCCCCAGTGCTGACCGTCTCGTAGGCGTCGGCCCACGCGATGAATCGCTCGTGGTGCTCGTGCATATCGCCGCGGTCCGCGACGCGATCGCCGAAGCGCAACTGTTCCCGGTTGCGAAGCCGCGCGAGCCGGAGGTCGGTCGGCGCCTCAAGAAATACGACGAGATCGAAGCGCCCGATCAACGCATCGCCCCACCCGTCGAGCGCACCGCCTAAGATCCATCGCTCCGAGGTCATCAGGGCGTCGAACAAGCGGCGCAACCGGTCGTGTGGTGGCCGCTTGGCCCGAAACGGAGGATCGGTCGGCTGCCAATAGAAGTCGTCCGTGTCGTGGTAGGGCCACGCACTGCTATCGGCGACGGCGCGCCCGAGAGTCGTCACGCCACAACCTGAGGCGCCGAGAATGTGGATTCGCTGGGCCATGGCCCACAACTCAGTCGACGACTGGTACCTCGACGATCGCCGGGATACGGCGCATCGTCCGGGCATTGCTGCCGTCGGGAGAGACGATGACGTAGTACTCCACGCCGCCAGACTCGATCTCGATCGTGATCTCGTTGACGTTGGGTCGTGTCTTGCTCTCGACCTCGAGGATCTTGCCGTCCGGATACGATTCGCTGATGAGAGTTTTGACGGTGGCCGAAAGTGAGTCGTGCGGCTCGTGGCACTCGACGTAGAGTTCGGTGCCGTCCGGTTTTGCCGCGACCTCGCATGTCTTGCCGTCCGCGGTCTCAACCTCAACCTCGTGCACCTCGCCGAGATCGGCGTACCACTCCGTTTCGTAGCGTCGCGGCTTGGACCCGGGGAACTTTTCAGCCGCAAGAGCCAGCACGGGCGCGGCTATCTTGCTCTCGTCGCCGTGATAGACGCTCTGCTTGACGATCTTGCCGGAGGCGTCGAGGCGTATTTTGATCTTCGAAACGTCCGTGGCGTGTTGGGCGGCGGCGGCGACGCCGGGTTGCAGGGCCGTCGCTTCACCTGCGGCGGCCGGAGCCTCGGTGGCAACGTTGCTGTCGTGGCTTGGCGTCGTGGTCGGTGCGGGGGTGGCGATGTTGGTCCCACAAGCGCTTGTCGCCGCGACACTAGCGGCCGCAACAAGGGGAAAAACGATCGCGCGGATCAACATGGCGGGTATCCTGCGCCAAGTGGCCGTGCAATGCCAACCGCAGCCATCCGCCCCCAGCGCAGCGCCGGGCTGCGGGCAGCGGCAGATCAGGTGAGCGACCGGACCTGCGGGTTTCAGCGGGGCCGGTAGGCGTCGGTCGCCTCGACGAGGGCGCGGGTGATCCCCGGCTCGTTGGCGGAGTGCCCCGCGTCGGGGACGATCACCAGTTTGGATTCCGGCCACGCGCGATGCAACCGCCACGCGTTTCGCATCGGGCAGATCACGTCGTATCGCCCGTGCACGATCGTTGCGGGAACGTCGCGAATACGCCCAACTTGCTCCAGCAGTTGATCCGGAGTCTCCAAGAATCCGCCGTGCACGAAGTAGTGACACTCGATGCGGGCAAAGGCCAACGAAAAGCCGGCGTCGTCGCAGTGGGCCACGAGGTCCTCGTCCGGAAGGAGCGTTGCCACGCGACACTCCCAGATACTCCAGGCGCGCGCGGCGGCGGCTCGCACTTCGGCATCGGCCGAGGTTAGACGCGCGTGATACGACCGGACAGGGTCGTCGCGTTCGTCCTCGGGGAGCGCGCCCATGAACTCCGCGTAGGCGTCGGGGAAGAGCACGGCGGTGCCGGTTCGGTAGAACCAGTCCATTTCGTCTCGAGCGAATGTGAAGATGCCCCGCAGGACCATCTCGGTGACACGGTCGCGATGCTTCTGTCCGTAGGCCAGCGCGAGCGTGCTGCCCCACGAACCGCCGAAGACCTGCCACTTTTCAATGCCGAGGTGCTCGCGGAGTTTTTCTATGTCTTGGACCAGGTGCCACGTCGTGTTGTCGACGAGCGAAGCGTGTGGCGTGCTCTTGCCGCAGCCGCGCTGGTCAAACAAGATGATCTTGTAGACCGCAGGGTCGAAGAAACGGCGGTGCCGGGGTTCGGTTCCGCCGCCCGGGCCCCCGTGCAGGAAAACGACTGGCTTGCCGCCGGGGTTGCCCGAGACTTCGTAGTAAAGGTCGTGCATCTCCGACACGCGCAGTTTGCCGCGTTCGAAAGGCTCGATTTCCGGGTACAAGATTTCGGTCACGGTGTTCAGCGGGTGGCGAAACTGTCGGTGGCAGAGATGAGGGCATCGACGATACCGCGCTCGTATGAGGAGTGGCCCGCGTCGTCGACGACGTTGAGGTCGGCCTCGGGCCAAGCGCGGTGAAGAGCCCACGCAGACGTCATTGGGCACACGATGTCATATCGTCCCTGCACAATGACGCCGGGAATGTTGCGAATCGTATCGATATCGCGCAGCAGCTGATCTTCGACCTCGAAGAAGCCGCCGTTGACGAAGTAGTGGCACTCGATGCGCGCGAACGCGGTGGCGAACTCGTCGTCGGCTGCGTGTGTGACGTAGTCGCGGCTCGGCCTAAGGAAGCTCGTGCTCGCTTCCCAAATGCTCCAGGCTTTCGCCGCCGCAAGGCGCACGGCGGGGTCTTGCGAGGTCAGCCTTCGGTGGTACGCCG
>JAESSZ010000440.1 GCA_016763875.1 Nannocystaceae bacterium | reverse complement strand
TCGTGATGCGGCCCAGCCCCACGACGTGGACCAACGCTACCGGCGTGTGTTCCAGCTCGGTCGCGGCGGGATGGGAGAGGTCTGGCTCGGCGTGCGCCACGGCGCCGGGGGCTTTCGACGCTTCGTTGTGCTCAAGCGCATCCGCCTGGACGGGCAATCGGACGAGGCCATGGCTCGTTTTGTCGCGGAGGCGCGCGTGGCCGCTCGACTCCACCATCCCAACATTGTGGCGGTGTACGACTTTGGCCGCTTTGATGCGGGCGGTGATGCCAGCGGGTGGTTCATCGTGATGGAATACCTGGCGGGGGCGAGTCTCTACGATGTCTTGCGCCGCGCGTATCAAGAACAAGTCGCGGTGCCGCCGGAAGTGATCCTCGCGGTCGGGATCGGCGTCCTTCGCGGTCTTGAGTGCGCGCACGGGCACGGCGTGCTGCACCGAGACGTCAGCCCTGACAACGTCATCATCACTTTCGAAGGCGCGGTGAAGCTGCTGGACTTCGGAATCGCCAAGGATACCCACGCAGCCGAACAGGCGCCGAGCGACGGTGACCCGTTCCCAGTGGGTGGGTTCATGACCGTGCCTGGAGGGGTCGCGGGCAAACGACGCTATTTGGCCCCCGAGCGGGTCGTTGGTGACTCGGCCTCCGCGGAGTCTGACCTGTACTCCTTGGCATTGGTGATGCTCGAGCTGTTTGGTTGCCAGCTTCCCGATACCGGTGCCGACGTGGCGGGGACACCCACGCCTCTGAGCGACGCAGGGTTGGGCCCACCCGAAGGCTTGGACGATGTGCTGTCGCGCGCGTTGTCGTCTCATCCCAAGCGACGCTTTCGCTCTGCGGGGGCGATGGCGGCGGCGCTTCGCCGCGTCGCCGTAACGCTGCCTGCCGTTGAACTCGGGCCGTGGGTTCGGGAGCTGTGCCCTTCTCGTTACGAGATCGCACGTCGACTCGGGAAACTCGAAACGCCGGACGCAGACGCGGTGGAGGCGGTCTTTCGAGACATCGCATTGCCCACCGTCGAGGTCAGCCCTCCGCAGCCCGGTGCGCGGCCTGGGGCGGTCGAGGCGCTCGTCGATCGACTGGTCGCGGTTGGTCCGAAGATCGATGTTCCGCCGGAGCCGGCCGTGCAAACCCCACGGACGCAGGTCCAACCGCCCAAACCGACACGGACGCCCTCCCGGACGATCCCCGACTGACGCCCGTCGGCGCCCCTCAGTTGAGTTGCGGCGTTACGCGCAGCCGAAAGTACAGCGACCGTCGGGCGCCACACCGCCCGCATCGAACTTGGGCGACACGAAGGCGTTGCGCGTCGTGGACCTCCACCACGTGTGCCTCGACGTGGCACGGGCCGTCGCACACGGGGCATGGCATCGCTTCCGCCCGAGCCTCGACTGCGGGTGGCGAGACCACCTCGATGGCGAGCTGTGGGCTCACCCCGGGCATCTGAGCCAGTTGTGCAGCTTGGGCGGCCGCATCGAGTGTGGCGGCGTGCTTTTGGGCCACGGCGTCGTCGGTGGCGGCGACACGGCGCAACCAAGTCGCGAGCACGAACACGGCCGCACCGATCGCCGCGACCCCCAACACCAGTTGCACCGTCGGTGGCATTCACGTGGGATGGTACCCGCTGACCCGGTCGTCACCCGGCGACACCCAAGGAAAGACAGTGGAACTTCAGACGCTCAAGATCATCATTACTGGCGCTGGCCGTGGCATGGGGGCAACGTTTGCTCGCCGTCTGCACGAGGCGGGGGCGGCGGTGGCCGCCGGGGATGTCGACCCCACCGGGCTGGCCGAGCTTCCCGAGGGCATCGCTCGCCACCATCTCGACGTGTCGGACGCAGGCTCGTGTCGCGAGTTCGTCGCCTGGGCGTCCGAGCAAATGGGAGGGCTCAACGGGTTGATCAACAACGCGGGAATTTTGCGGGATGGTCTGCTCGTCAAGAAACACCGCGAGACGGGGGAGGTCACAACCCTGTCGGACGCCGACTACCAGGCGGTGATCAACGTCAACCTCAACGGCAGCGTCTACATGACCCGCGAGACGGTGCGCACGATGGTCGAGGCCGATACCAAACCCGGCATCGTCGTGAATCTGTCCAGCGTGGCCCGCCACGGCAACCGCGGCCAGACCAACTATGTCGCGACCAAGGCGGCGGTGGCGGCCAATGCGGTGAGTTGGGCCCGGGAATTTGCCCGCTTCCAGATCCGCGTGGTTGCCATCGCGCCCGGTATGGTCGAGACCCCAATGACCCGCGCCATGCCCGCCAAGGCTCGTGATGCGCTGCTCGCTCGGATCCCGTGCGGGCGGATCGGTAAACCCGACGACATCTGGCGCGCGGTTCAGTTTGCTATCGAGTGCGACTATTTTAACGGACGGACCATCGACGTGGACGGGGGCCTGGTGATGTGAGGCCGGGGGCGCCATCATCTACGCGCATGTCTGCTCGCCCCCTCGCTTTCGTCGCGGCCCTCGCCGCGGTCCTCGGTTGTGGCGACGACATTCCCGATGTGGGTGCCGATACGAGCACCGGGTTGCCGGACGGCACCTCGAGCACGGCGTCCGGTGGTGGGCCGTCTAGCGCTGTCGGTACCGACGAGGGGCCAAGCGCCGACAACGGACCCGACGATGGGCCCGACAGTGGCGACACCGGTTTTGAGCCGCCCGAGGTGGTCTGCGGCAATGGCTTCATTGAGCGCGGCGAGCAGTGTGACGATGGCAATCGGGACGACGGCGACGCCTGCAACAACGCCTGCCAGGTTCCGTGTGGCCTGGAGATCTCGACGATCACGCTGCCGCCCACCGACGACTCCGTCATCTCAGCGGACTTCGTGGCGGCGAGCCCCGATGGCGGCACTGTCGTCGCGGGGTTGCTGCGGGTAATCACGACCGACCAGCGCGGGAACCAAGACATCGAACCCGATGTCGCCCAGGTGATGCACTTCGATGCGGCGGGGCGACAGTCGTGGACCGTGACCGTCGACAATCCCGAGGGCGACCTCAACGCCAACGGCGTGGTCGTCGATACTGCGGGTGATGTTTTTGTCGCGGCCACGGGCGATGACCCCGACGGTGCTGATGGCATCGTTGTGGTGAAGCTCGCTGGTGACACCGGTGAGGAGGTGTGGCGACATACGTATGCGGGGGAAGTCGTTGGCGCGGACGACCTCGCCACCGGCATCGCACTGACCGCCGAAGGCGATGTGGTCGTCGCGGGACAGGTTCGCGTGGGCGAGGGTGATGACGACATCTGGGTTCGACGTTTGGCGGCTGGCGACGGCACGGAGCAGTGGACCGCGAGCTACAGCGGTACCGGGACCGCGATGTTCTCGACCGACGATGGCGGACCGGTCGCTGTGGATACCGATGGCCGGGTCTGGGTGTTCGGCATCGAGTACGTTGACTTCGAGACCCAGGCGCCCGTGGTGCTCCGCATTGCCGCCGACGGCAGCGAGGTCGAAGTCATGGCGCGACCGGCATTGTCCGGTTCGCAGCAGGCGTACTTCATCGTCGATCTGGCGACGGGGGACGACAATGCGGTCTATGCGGTTTACGGCCGTAACTTGATCACGGTGTCGGAGTTTCGAATCACGCGCTACGATGGCGGCGGCACGGAGATCTGGACGCTCACCGATGAGGCGTTTGAGGTCGGGATCGGCAGCAACTGGCAACCGGTCGGCATCGCGCCACAGGGCGAAAAACTGGTGGTCGCCGGACAACTGAGCAACGACGTGACCATCGACGACGCCTCGTGGAGCGAGGTCTGGGTGGCGCGATTGCTGGCGGATGGCGTGACTCGTTGTCAGGCGCAGTATCGGGGGCAGGCGCCTGGGTTGCTGCCCCCGTCGATCTTCGCGGCGGACGTGGCCGTCAACGCCGATGCGGAGGGCCTCGTTAGTGGGGTGCAGTCGATCGAGGGCGATTTCTCGCTGTGGCTCGGTCGTTTCCGTTCTGAGTGACGTGCTGCGTGTCGCCCGTCAGCGGGCGGAGCGACGCACGGTAGACGGCGCGATCGTCATCGCGAGGCCGGGGCCCGACAGGCGCATGGAGGTCGCGCGGGTCCACGACTCGGGCAGTCGGGCGATGACGGTGGTGCCCGGGCCATCGGGCTGGGGTTGCGTTGTCGTCGCGACCGCGACCGAGGTGCCGTCGATCGATAGATGCAGTTGATGCGGCGAGGGGAGCCGCGTTGGGTCGAGGTCGCCGCGGCTGGTCCACCAGCGTGTGCGGCCGTCCGGGAGCACGCTGCCGATAAGCAACTCACCTTGGGGGGCGGCCGGCGGGCGTTGCGTATCCCAGCTGGTGAGTTGTTCGATGACTTCGAGGGTTTGCTCCCATGCGTAGTCGGAGACCCACTCGTTGCTGCAGTACGTCATGTAGTCCCGCGCCCCGGTTGGGGTACGCAGGATGAAGTCGTGAATGCCAAAACCCCACACGCCAATGCGGCCGCCCTCGTGAGGGTAGGCCGAGTCGATGCCGGCTTCGCCCCCACTGCAAAACACGTGACGACGACCTTGCGTGTGTCCGACCTCGTGCACGAATGTCTCCGAGGTCGCGAGACCTGAGCCGCGCCAACGACCGGTGGAGATCCGCTGGGCCGCGAGTTCTGGCAGCGGCTCACCTGGAATGCCTATGGCCTGTCCGAGCAGGCCCGGGGGAAAACCGTCGCAAGGGTCGAGCAGGCCGTAGAGGTACACGTTGTCCGCGGGCTGGATCGTGGCGCGATGGGCCACGAGTGCGCCGAGCACCCCAGAAAAAGCCTCACCCGCGGTACCGATCGCCTCGGTGTAGAGCATGGGCTCCCCGAGCTCGACGATCGCCTCCTGAATCGGATTGCTCTGTTCGAGCTGCTGCCGCATGACATCCACATCGTCATCCGTAGGCTCGGGCGTCATCGTGCAGCCCTCGAACTCGTGTTGGACGGGCACCAGGATGACCCGCATTTGCAGCGGGACGTCGTACACCGACAGCTCGCCGCGGCCCGCCAACGGCGTAATCGGGGGTGGGTCGGCCACGACGCCGCCGCCTTGGTCCTCATCGACTTCCAACACTCGGGCGCGAAACCGGATCCCGGGAACGACTTGGTCCGGCTCGAGCAGCCACTGAAACGAGGCTCCGCCATCGCCGCTGTCGCCGGTGACCATCACCTCGTAGTCCTGGTTGATCTGGGTGCCGTCCTCGTAGTCGAGCGTGAGTCGGCCGATGAGTGTGCGCGGCTCGAAGTCGGCACGCAGACTCCAAAAACCGCGAATGAGGGTCCGGCGGCCGGTGATGATGCGCGTGTTGTAGTCCTCGCCCGCGATCTCCACGCCATTGTCGACCAGGGTGACCTGTACCCCTTGGTTTGCGGTCAACCGTGGGATCCGAATATCGCGGGCGTACGGTAGTGGCGGAGGACTCGCTTGGTCGTCGCTGCTTTCGGTGCCGCTGCTGTCCGCGCCCTGCTCGGTGTCGCTTGGGGTCCCGCTGGTCGGGTCCAAAGCGCCGGTCTCGGTCGCGTCGTCACCGGACGTTTCGCCCACGCTGC
>JAESSZ010000439.1 GCA_016763875.1 Nannocystaceae bacterium | reverse complement strand
TCTTGCGCTGACTTGATGACTGGATTGTCCAGCGCGTAGCGGGTGACCTGATCGAGGCTAAGCGAGGCAACGCCTGCGGGCCGCGGACCGTAGGGGTCGTCACGTTCGGCGCCGGGGTATGAAACGCGCTCGGGCCAGGCAACCCCGCTGGTTTCCAGCTCCCGCCGACCCCGACCTCAGACGGCTCGCGCGGCGGCATGGAAGCCCGGATCGCGGCGGCGGGGTCGGGCGGTCTGGTGAGTGCAGGCCCGACCACGACGGGAGCGTCGGGGGACGCAGACGATTCAGGCGCGGCCTCAGCCGGACCGGGCGCAGCGCCAGCGCTGTCGGAAAAAAACGACACGGACACGACGGTCAATGCCACAGCGACGGCAAGCGGGCGGCGAACCACGACAAAGTGCGTACCCCGGTCCACCGACCGGGGCAAGTGGGCTGGAGCACCGGGTTGCGCCCCGTGATCGCCCTTGCCAAGGTTGCCCGGTAATGCGCACCTTGCTGCTCGACGATTTGGCCCATCAGGCTCGCGCCATCGTCCGCCTTTCGGGGCCGGACACGCCACGGTTCGTCCAGGGCACGATCAGCGCCAACGTCGAGCCGCTGGCCGACGCTGTCGCGGTGACCGCCGCGCTGTGCACGGTCAAGGGCAAACTCGTGTCTGAACTCGTCGTGCTTCCGGCGGGGTCCAATACGATCGATCTCCTGGTCCCCCGGGACGTTGCGGCCGCGGTGGCCGAATCGTTGGACCGCCACATCATCATGGACGACGTCGAGGTCGCACCGCCGGCCGACACATCCGTCGGCATCGCCTGGGACGGAGACGAACATGCCCCCGCACCCACGATCGTCGGTGAAGGCATCCGTACGTTCGCCACTCGCCACCCCGGTCCCGGTCGTTTGGTCCTCGGGGCAAGAGACGCGGTGCTGGCGGCGCTTGCCTCGGGTGATGCAACCGACGCCAACGGCTGGGCCGCCCGCCGCATCGCAACCGCGACGCCCGCGTGGGGGCATGAGATCACAGCGGACGTGTTTCCGCCCGAGGTGGGTTTCGTTCACGCGGTGTCGTACGACAAAGGTTGCTTCATGGGCCAAGAGCCCCTGGCTCGGATTCATGCGCGAGGCCAAGTCAATCGGGTGCTTGTTCGCGTCAAACTCGCCAGCGATCCGGGCGAGGCGCCAGCGCCGTTGGTGGATGACGCCGGAACACAAGTCGGTCGGCTCACCACGTGGGCACCGGGCGGCGACGCATTCCTGGGGCTCGCGATTGTGCGGCGCAAGGTTGCCGTGGCTGGGCACGTGTTGCGGACCGATGCGATCGTCGCGGAAGTCATCGCCGGCCCGTTGGGCGACGACCCCGGCGTGGGCAACAAGAAACGCAGCGGTACCGTCAAGCTCGGCCGTCGCGGTTGAATCCGGCCGTGTTCGCTAGCGGGGGGCCAATTTGGGTCTCCCCGACGCGATCCGCGATAACAGATCTAAAAACACGTATTGAAGGGTCTTACAGGTCCAATATACCTCTCGGTGCAACGCGGCCCGGATGAAGATTCGGTGCGTCGCGAACTGTGTTTCTGTCGGCGGTTTTGAAATCAGTCGCCCCAGTGTGCGCTGCAAAAACGATCCGTCCTGGGACGGCATTGCCCCATGCGCAACGTTCCGTTGTGGGCCGCAATCCCGCAGAGAATCCCGTGTTCAAGAATGACCGCCGACGATGGCAATGCGGCTGAGAACACCGTTGTTCGCGATGCGTAACGTATGCCGGGCAGCGACATGACCCGGCCGCGCGATACAGCGCCGTAAAATCCGTCGGGTGTTCGTACCCCTCGGTTCAAATCCGCCAAGACGCAACTACGAGCGCTGAGTTCAACGCTGTCGGCGATCTAAACGGCTGCGGAAAAACGGCGACAGTGATCGAGGTACGACTCGCGTTTGCGATCGCCTCGCAAGCCGAGAGCAACATCGGCACGGCGCGAACATGCAGGTGCGTGTGAGGACCACTGACGAAACGCCGCACTGAACCGCGCGGCGATCGGGTCGATGCATCGAGTGACGCAGGACGACAGCGGTGGGTGCGATGAGGTGGCAGTGACAATCCAACATCGCTATGGGCATCATAGCTATCCACCTCAGGGCCTCGTTTTCACCACTGACCTTTCAAGCAAGGATGCTTTGACCACCCACTCTCCACCTTTTCGAATTCGTCGAACACTTCGACTCTTAACCGGGGCATTCGCGATCGCTTCGTTCACCGGCTGCGCCGATGACGGCGTTGCGGTACCGCAAGATACAGACACCGAAGGGACGTCAACTGGCGTCGCTACGCCCCCAACGACCACCCCGCCGCCCTCTACAGCAGACTCAACGTCCGATGGCGGCGGCAGCTCGAGTTCCGATGGCACAACCACTGTGGCGGTCGACTCAACCGCGACGACGACGACGACGGGCGAGGACACGTCCTCGGGTAGCTCGACCACTGCGGCGGAGCCAACGTGTCGCGACGATGAACTCAACGGTGACGAGACCGATGTCGACTGCGGCGGTGGAACGTGCGACGCGTGCGTCGACGGCGACACCTGTGCGGACGGCGAGGACTGCGAGAGCGGATTTTGCAACGACGACGATACGTGTGCAACGCCGGGCTGCGACGACGCGGCGCAAAACGGCAACGAGACGGACGTCGACTGCGGCGGTGATGTCTGCGGGGCTTGTGATGACGGCGAGGCGTGTGTCTTGGCGGCCGACTGCATCAGCGACGTCTGCGAAGGCGACGTCTGCGTAGCCGCAGCGTGCGACGACGGCATTCAAAATGGTGACGAGACCGACGTCGACTGTGGCGGCGACACCTGCGCGCCATGCGACAACGGCGAGGGTTGCCTCGACAACGACGACTGCGACTCCGCGGCGTGTGACGAAGGGGCGGGCATGTGTGTCGCACCGACATGCAGCGACGGAAAACTCGGTGGTAGCGAGACCGACGTCGACTGCGGTGGCGAGGACTGTGCGCCCTGTGACGATGACGAAAGCTGTCTCGCGGGCACGGACTGCACCAGCGAGGTTTGCACGGGCGGAACGTGCGATGCGCCGACATGCAGCGACAGTGTCGCCAACGGCGACGAGACCGATGTGGACTGCGGTGGCGACACCTGCGACACATGTGCGACCGGCGACGATTGTGGCGACGGTGATGACTGCGACAGCGGTGTGTGTGGCGCGGGAACGTGCGACGCCCCGACGTGCAGCGACAGCGTGCTCAACGGTACAGAGACCGATGTCGACTGCGGCGGTGATGACTGCGCGCCGTGCGACGACGGTGAAGACTGCGGCGACGGTGGCGACTGCGACAGCGGCGTGTGCAACGGCGGCACGTGCGACGTGCCTTCGTGCAGCGACTCGGTCAGCAATGGCGACGAGACTGGCGTCGACTGTGGCGGCCCGACCTGCGGGACGTGCGACGACGGCGAGGAGTGCGACGGCAACGGCGACTGCACCTCGGGTGCATGCGACGAGATCGTTGGCGTGTGTGTGCCGCCGACGTGTGCGGACGGCAAACTCGGTGCGGGAGAGACCGACATCGATTGTGGCGGTCCGGTATGTGCGGTCTGCGACCCGGGCTTGGACTGCGTGCTCGGCTCGGACTGCTCCAGCGACATCTGCGACACCGGAGTCTGCACGATTCCGGATTGCTCCGACGCTGCCCAGAACCAAGACGAAACCGACGTCGATTGTGGTGGTGCGGTTTGCTTTACGTGCACCGATGGCCTCGCGTGCATCGGCGACACCGACTGCGACAGCGGCGTGTGTGCGGGCAACATCTGCCAGGCTCCGGCCTGCGACGATGCGACCTTCAACGGTGATGAGACCGACCTCGACTGCGGCGGTCCTGACTGTGACGGTTGCGATACAGGCGAGGACTGCGAAGGCGACGAAGACTGCGACAGCGAGGTCTGCGACGGGTCCACTTGCTCGGCGCCTCAGTGCGGCGACGGGGTCGTCAATCAGCTCAGCGAGGCGTGCGATACCTCGGTCAACACGGCGAGCTGCGATGCGGACTGCAGTCTAGTGTCGTGTGGCGATGGCTTCGTCAACCCGTTCAATCCAGGCGGTGCCGAGGAATGCGACGACGGCAGCGAGACCGCCACGTGTACGGCGGGATGTCTGTTCCCGACATGCTCGGACAGCTCAACCAACGGACTGGAGTCGGACGTCGACTGTGGTGGCGGGCTGTGCCCGTCGTGTGACGACGGCGAGATCTGCAACTTGTTCTCTGACTGCAGCAGCAGCGTCTGCTCAGCGGGTGTGTGCCAGGTGCCTTCGTGCTCCGACAACGCACGCAACCAAGACGAGACCGACGTGGACTGCGGTGGTGACACCTGTGTGCCTTGTGCCGATGGTGAGGGATGCCTCGACGGTGATGACTGCGACAGCCAAGTGTGTGTTGGCGGGACCTGTCAGGTGCCAGTGTGCGGCGACAGTGCCGTCAATGAGGGCAGCGAGGTCTGTGACACGGGCGGAAACTCGGCCAGCTGCGATAGCGACTGCACGACCCCGTCGTGTGGCGATAGCCTGACCAACCCGTTCAACCCGGCTGTGGCCGAGGAATGCGACGAAGGCGTCGAGACGACGGCCTGCACCGACGGTTGCCTATTCCCGACGTGTTCGGATGGCGATTACAACGGTTTTGAGACCGACACCGACTGCGGTGGTGCAGCCTGCCCAGGCTGCGACGATGGCGACGACTGCTCGATCGACGGCGACTGCGGCAGCAACCTGTGCGAGGACGACGCTTGTATCTCGTGCACGGACGGCATTCAAAACGGTAACGAGAGTGACGTGGACTGTGGCGGGACCGACTGTGGCGCCTGCGAGGACAACTTCACCTGCGACCTGTTCTCGGACTGCATCAGCTTGGTGTGCGGCGGCGGCCTGTGTCAGGTCCCGACGTGTATCGACAACGTGCAAAACGGTGACGAGTCATCGGTCGACTGTGGCGGTGAGACCTGCGACGGTTGTTTGCTCGGCGACGTTTGTCTAGACGACGACGATTGCGACGAGAGCATCTGCGACACCGGCCTGTGCGTTTCGTGCAGCGACGGGGTCCTCAACGGCGACGAGACTGACGTCGACTGCGGCGGTCAGGACTGTGTCGTGTGTGATGACGGCGACGTTTGCGTCTTGCCGGCGGACTGTGACTTCAACGCCTGCGAAGACGTGGACGGCACCCTGCGCTGCGTGTCGTGTGAAGACGCGACGACCAACCAAGACGAGAGCGATACCGACTGCGGCGGTATCTGCGGTGATAACTGCTCGCTGACGGAAACCTGTGGCAGCGACAGCGACTGCGACAGCGATATCTGTGATGCAGCGTCGGGTACGTGCGTATCGTGCGGCGACGGTATTCAGAACGGCGAAGAGTCCGGTCTGGACTGCGGTGGCAGCGATTGTGCCAACTGCGATGACGGTACGGCGTGCGTCGAGGACAGCGACTGCGGCAGTAACGTCTGCGAAGGCTTGGTGTGTGTGTCGTGTTTGGACGGCAGCCTGAACCAAGACGAAACGGACGTCGACTGTGGCGGCGTGTGTGACGTGTGCGACGACCTGGACGCGTGCATCGACGACGGCGACTGCGACAGCGGCGTGTGTGACAACTTGGTGTGCGCCTCGTGTAGCGATGGCGTTCAGAACCAGGACGAGACCGACATCGACTGCGGTGGTAACGATTGTCAGCCATGCGATGACGGCGACCTCTGTGTCGACGGTGATGACTGCGACAGCGACGTCTGCGAAGACGTGGGCGGCGCGCTGACGTGCGTGTCGTGTGACGACGGCCTGCTCAACCAGGACGAGACAGACGTCGACTGCGGCGGAGTCTGCGGTTCGTGTGCGGACACCGAGCTGTGCTTGGTCGACGGTGACTGCGACAGCAACGTCTGCGAAGACGTGGGCGGCACGCTGACGTGTGTGTCGTGCACCGACGGTCTGAGCAACCAGGACGAAACGGACACCGACTGCGGCGGTGTTTGTGGCTCAACTTGCGCGCCCGGAGACGACTGCTTGTCGTTCCTGGACTGCGAGAGCGTCGTGTGTGCAGCGGGCTTCTGCCAGGCTGCATCGTGCTCGGACACCGTGCAAAACGGTGACGAGACGGACATTGACTGCGGCAATAGTTGCGGCAGCAACTGTTCCAACGGCCTGAGCTGCGACAGTCCCAGTGACTGCTTCAGCGGCGTCTGCACGGGCAACGTCTGCGTGCCAGCACCCCTCGACTAGGGGTCGCCAACCTCGCTGACTCAGCGAACGACGGGGTCCCGCCTAGCGGGGCCCCGTTTTGTCGTTAAGCGGCGTCAGGGCCGAACCGCCGGGCACCTGCGATGCAGGGACACCGACTCGGTGTCCGGCGCTACAGCTGCTCGGTCTTCGGCGTTGCCACGAGCCCCGGGCTGTCGCCCGGTGGTGGCGCCGAAGAATCCGTACCGCTTGGACCGCCCGGGACTTGGCCGCCGGGGACTTGTCCGGGCACCTTCGTCACCGGGCTAGCCTCGGCAGCAGGCTCGCTTTCGTCGTCGTTTTCGTCCTCGCTCTTGCCGTCACCCGGCGCAAGGTTGGCGCTCGAGTCATCGCTCGCCTCGCCCACAGCGTCCGGTTCCCCGACCGGTTGCACCGTGCCGTCGGTGGGCGGAATGTCGGCCCCGGCCTCGGTGTCTCGGGCGTCTGCGTTGCCATCGGCCGTCACACCGCGAACATTTGGCGCCAGCGTACCTGGGGCCGCATCGCCAAGGTCGTCTCGAACTGCCACCGGCCGCTCGAGCAGTGATTCGGTCGTGAGTTGGTGTCGCCCGATTGTCGCGCGCAGGACGAGCACGATGCGCTCGCCTTCCGCGATCGTCGGAATCGCCCCGACGATCCGCAACCTGGATCGCGTGGGAAGTTTAACCGTCCGGTGCAATCGGCGATGGCCCGCGGCGTCCTCAACGAGGACCGACAGCGCTGGGTCGGCGCCAGGGAATTCGCCCGTATCAACTTCAAGGACGTCGCCGCCTGGGCGGTGCGTCGTCGCTGGCCAGGCCGGAAACACCAGGTCGACCACAGAGCGACTCGCGTCCACC
>JAESSZ010000438.1 GCA_016763875.1 Nannocystaceae bacterium | reverse complement strand
GCGGCCCTACGGGTCGATGTACTCGCCCTGCCTTGTGGTACCGCCGTGGCCGCTCGCGCCGCGTTCGAAGCGATCGAACGCGCGCGCCACGGCGGCGACCCCGGTCCGTTTCGCCGCGACTGAAGAAGCCACGGCCGCGGTGGGTGCTCGGCCTACGCGTCACCCGTGCGTTGAGTTGTCGACATTCACGTTGCCTGCAAGTAATCGACTGACGTCGATCCCCTCAGTCCTCCTCGGTGTCGATATTCAACGTGCCGATATCGGACGTTTCCCCGGACTTCATTCGGGCGCCGAGGGTCGGGAAGATACTAAGTCGCCAGCTTCGGCCGGTCTTGATCGCGATGCCGTAGGAGCCGAGTGGGACATCGGCGAAGAGGAACCTGCCCGCCTCGTCGGTCTTGCCTTTGAAGCGCCGAAGCCTACCGGCGCACGGGCTGCGGGTGAATACTCCCGAAGGGCTCGCGCATATCTCGACTCTGGCCTGGGCGAGGGGCACGCCGTCTCGGGATATCGCCCCGGAGAGGCTGCCGGTTGCGATCTCACCGGACACAGAGGGGAGCGGCGGCCCATCACCCAGGATGATTATCGATTTGAGCTTCCCGGCAATGAGCTCAACCGAGCCACTCGGATAGCTTGTCATCGTGCCGTCGAGCGCCGCCACGGCGAGGCCAGCGTCGCCAGACAGCCAAACTCGTCCCTGTCCATCGACCGCGGATTCGGTGATGAAGTTGAGGTTGAGTTTCTTCCCGCCGCGGATGAACCGTGATTTTTCCTCTGGGAGGAAAAGTGACACGCCCTCGATGCCGTGGGCCAAGGCGAACAGCTCCCCTTCGCTCGACGTTACGAACTTGATCGCGCTGAGGCGGGATCGTCCGTTCGACTTGAGCTTGACCCTGGTCGGGGAGTCTCCGAGCAAGAAAATGCTGTCACCGCTCGGGAGATAGATGTCGCCCCTCGGACTATGGGTGAGCCCCTCAAGATAGACGGCCTCCCTACTGCCCGGAAACGACACTCGGACCCAGGCGTTCTCCTTGCGCCGGAAGATCGCCTTGCCGGTCGCGACCCAGGGTTCGCCGTCGGCGTCGACTGCAATGCCCGTGTAGAGCACGTCGTCAGGCAACTCGGGGTCGAACTCGACTGTCTTCCAAGCGGCGTCCACGAGGTGCGCGACCTTGCCTGGGCTCAGTGTCCAGATTGATCCGTCCGGTGCAGTGGTCCAACTTGACTTGGGGGGATCATCGATCTTCGGAATGTCGGTCGCTTGACTGATGCCCTCGGGTCGCAGCTCGAACCAGTCCTCGTATCCAAGTCCGACGAGCCGTCCGCGGAAGCGTTGGAACCCGTCGGAGAAGTTACTGCTGGTCGTAGCGTCCGGTACCTCGGCGAAGCCAGAGTCGGTCAATACCACCCAGCCTTTTTGCCTCACCAAAAAGAATGCGACCGGTCCCAGGGGCTCGTGTTCTGCGACGCTTGAGTTCTCTGCGGCTGGGCCATTCTCTGGCGCCCCGCCTGCGTCATCGTTCGCGTCGGCCGTCGCCGAAGATGCCTCCAAAAGAGGGGCGAGTTCGGTGGAACTCGGGGTAGGGGCGGACTCGGGAACGACGACTCGGTCGCAGCCGTTGGCCGTGACCGCGACGAGGCAGGCTGAGAATGTGGCGTTCCGGAGGGAGTTTCGCATCAACATGAGGGACGGCGCAGTCTAGCCGAGTTGCGATTGGCTCCACCCCGATTCTTCGCGCCTCGACGAAAGTCGCGACCGTGTCGCGGTTGCGCCCCATCTCCACGTCGATGACATCGCTGTGCCCCGGTCCCTGGCGAACGGCGAGGCATCCAACGACGAAGGCGAATGTGGGGTTTGGCGCAGACCCGGTGAGGGGGACGTCGTGCGGGTTTCACTGTGGGCCTGATCGACGTCACCAGTCCGGCCTCCGTAACCTCTTTGTGGGCCAGACGCACCCTCGAACACTGTCGAACCAAAACAGGACCGTCCTCGCGGCCCTGCTGGTCCACAGGAGTTCAGATGTCCCACGGAAATTCGCAGTCGACATGCAGCTACGGCTCCGACTCCGCTCCCGACACCAAGGCTGAGTCAACTCTGCCAGACTCCGCCCCCGCTGCAACCCGGGACGTCTCGCAAAACCAGTACCGTCATGGGGTCGAAGCCGCCCCGACCGGCCTTCTGATGGTCGATTCCGGCGGGTTGATCACGATGGTGAACCAACGGCTGGAAGCCATGTTTGGCTACAATCGCACGGAACTGCTCGGAAAGCGGATCGAGGTCCTCATTCCCAGGCGCATGCAGGCTGCCCACCCCGCCCTGCTGCAGGGTTTCCTCGACAACCCAAAGGCGCGGTTCATGGGCCAAGGCACGGACCTGACCGGGGCTCGAAAGGATGGGTCGGAGATGGCGATCGAGATCGGGCTCAATCCCTTCGTGGAAGGGGGAAAGCGTTACGTACTCGCCTCGATCGTCGACGTGACCGAGCGCAAGATACAGCAGGAGGAGCTCAAGAGCCGGGTCGAGGAACTGCAAGGCTACCGATACGAGATGGGTTTGCTCAGCGAGATGTCATCGCTCCTGCAGCACGCCGTCAGCTCAGACGAAGCACACAACATCGTCTCGATCTTCGGCCAGAAACTGATCCGGTCCGACGACTACGTCGCCTCCGTGTCCGTCTTCCTCGTTCGCGCGTCTCGTGACGGGCTTGAGCGTAAGGCTCACTGGGGGACCGGCGAGGCCGTCCCCCGGTTTTCTCCCGAAGAGTGCTGGGGCCTGCGTCGGTTGCAGACCCACTATTCGGGCGACGACGGAGAGAATCCGGCATTTCCACGGTGCAGCCATGCCAAGGAAGACGGGTGGCACATGTGCATTCCGATGTCGGCGCATGGGCAGTCGATTGGCCTTATCTGCATGGCTGGACCCGGCTCGCTCGCTGGTGCTGAACGAGGCAGCCTTGAGCGCGTCGGCAAGTCCATTGCGGATCAGCTCGCGCTGGCGGTCAGCAACCTCAACCTAAGAGAGTCGCTCAGCGCGCTCGCGGTCCGCGACCCCCTCACAAGCCTCTTCAATCGCCGCCACATGGAAGCCTCGGTCAACCGTGAGGTGGCGCGGGCCAAGCGCGACGACACCCCGCTGTCCGTCATCATGCTCGACATCGACCACTTCAAGGTGTTCAACGACACCCACGGTCACCAAGCGGCCGATCAGGTGCTCGTCGAACTCGGGGCGCGGCTCAAGAGCCACTTTCGGGAGTCGGATATCCCCTGCAGGTATGGCGGCGAGGAGTTCCTCATCGTTCTGCCTGCCTGTCCCAAACACGAGGCCCAGGTCCTCGCAGAGAGGTTTCGTGATCTCGTCGAAAAGAGCGCGCTGGGGATTACCGTATCGGTGGGGGTCGCCACCATGCCCGTCGATGGCCACAACTGGGACATCGTCCTTCGCAAGGCAGACAGCGCCCTGTACGAGGCAAAGGCAGCCGGCCGCAACCAGGTCCGCCTTGCCGAGTCTCCCGCCAACAACGGAGGCGCACCGAGTGTGACCGCGGGGGCTGCAGCCGGATCCTGATCCTAATGCGGGGGACGAGCGTCGCTCTTGGCGTTACGACGGCGACGGTTCGCGCGCCAAGGTGACGATGAACGTCGACCCGACGCCGAGTGTGCTCTTGGCGGTGATCGAACCACCGTGTCGTTCGACGATCTTCTTCACCGTGCCCAGTCCGATTCCCGAGCCTTCAAACTCTCTGCGGGTCACAAGCCGCTGAAACGGTTTGAAAATACGGTCGAGATGGACCTCGTCAAATCCGATGCCATTGTCCTCGACCAGAATCTGCATTAGCTCGTGGCCATCGTTGCTGCCCGGGCGCGTCTCGGTGACCGTGCGACTGCGTATGGCGATCTCGGGGGGCACGTTGGGTCGGTGGTACTTCAGTGCATTGCCGACCAGGTTCAGCAGCACCTGATACATCTGACCTGCGTCCCCGGTGACCGTGGGCAATGTTTCGATAACTACTTGCGCGCCTGTTTCTGCGACAACCCCATTCAGGTCGGCGACGACGTGTCTTGCGATCGCGTGCAAGTCGATCTGTTTGCTCTCTCGCGGTTTTGCGTCCACTTTCGCAAACTCAAGCAGGCTGTCCGTCATTGCCGTCAAGCGGTCGGCGCCATTGCACACCCGCTGCAGTCGGTCTTGACCTTCTTTGGAGAGCTTGTGTCCTTCGGACTTCAAGACATTCGCGGCGAAGGTCCTCATGTGACGGAGAGGCGCTTTCAAATCGTGCGAAGCCGCGTGCGCGAAGGACTGAAAATCCTCGTTGGAGCGGGCAAGTTCCCTTCGGCTGGCTTCCAACTCTGAGATGTCGTTAAGCATCGCCAACAGCAGGGTGTTTCCTCCCTCGTCTTCGATCTTGGAGATGGTCGTGAGTGCCGTTAATGTGGTGCCGTCTCTACGCAGGTAGCGTTTCTGCATCCGTACACTGGTTTCGTCGCCCTGGATAAGCGATTGCAGCCATTGACGCGTGTCAGCGAGATCATCCGGGTGCGTGATGCTGCGTATCGTCTTTCCTTGAAACTCCTCTTCGGCGAATCCCAAGACGTCGAGAAATGCCTGGTTCCATTGGATGAACTGGCCCTGTAGGTCCGCGACCACTGCGCCAACGGGGCAGTTCTCAAACAAGGTTGAAAAATGCCGCTCGCGGCGGTTCAGTGCCGCATTCGTTGCGAGCAGCTCTTCCTTCGTTCTCGCAAGCTCATCAATCTCCCCCACGCCCTTACGGACGATGCCCTCGATGGTCTCGGCGAGGGTTTCGGCGAAGAGTTGCTTGTAGATGTCTGCGTGTTCATCGTCGGCCTGCGACCGTAGTCGAAGGCTCTCCAGTTCCACGACTACCTTGTCAAGCTGGTCGTTGGCGTCCGAGGGAACGAGTGCCGACCCAGACTCGCCCACTGCCATCTCGACAAGCAGACTCAGGATCTGGGTCACTCGTGTATCAGCGTCCATGCCTGGCAACTACCTAACAACTACCTTAGCAACTACGCTTGCGAGCGAAATCGTGTTGGGGGCCATCGCTACGAATCTCGGAGTTTGTGGGCATCAAGGGCCATGCTTCGTCGTTGAGCCGCTCGCACGCCATGCGAGGACCTCCGCCTCGTTGGCGCCTTGCATGAGGGCCTGCACCTTGATGGCGCTACCGATCGCGCCAACGAGGCCACCTTTGGCCACGAGGACAAGCGCGAATCGGAGCCGGTCATTGGGAAACGATAGTTCTTCGACGCCCATCTCAAGAAGAGTTTCACGGATAAGGGCAGAGCCTTTCTCCGCTCCGATCATCTTCGTCACCTTCGCAAAGGCGGGTGTGGATCCGTCGACCATGCTAGATCAGCTTTTCCGCGTGGTGGGCGATGCGCCGAGCACCGTCCTTGGATACCTGGGCCATGATCTCGACGAACTGCGGGTGACTCATTCCGTAGTGCAGGAAGGTCTGCCGCAGGCCGCGGTGCAGAGCCGCCAAAATCTCCTTCACTTCCTCGCCCGTAAACGACCTCTTGCAGGCGACGGCGAGCGTGTCCAGATCCATCTGGGCCTGCTGCGCCAAGAGACCGTCGAACGCATCAATGATGCCGAGGTACTCGTCAAACGCCTTCGCGATCAGTTCGGCGCTCGCCCCCTCGATGAGCTTGTTGAGCTCAAGAATGTCGATTTTTGCGTGTTGCGCCTCTTCCAGCCAATGGTGCTTGAGCATGCTGGCAAACAGCGGGTCGACACCGAGATCGTTTCTGACGCATTCGGTGTAATGCGACTGGGTCATGATCTCGAGATGGAGTGTCACGAGCAGGACAGCGATAGCGCCGTTGCTCATGATCACACCGGCGACGGCGGCCGGCTCGTCGAGCACCTTGCATTCATGACCGAAGTCTCTGTCGAAGGCGTCGCGGTAGCGCTGGAACAGCTGCTGGTGCTTGAGCTCTTCGTCCGCAAACCTTGTAAGCGCGCGTAGAGCGTCATGGTCGCCGAACATCTCGGCCTGCGCGTGCGTCACGGCCGTCGCCACGATGTACTCCTCGAGGAATGCGAACAGGTTGAGGTAGGCGTTCCCGGAAATGTGGTTGAGCGTCAATCGCTCTTCGTCGCTTAGGCAGGCGATACTTCTCGTCGGTGCGAGCGCTTCGGGCAAGAACGGTCGCGAAAAATCCAACGGCTTGCCGCGGGGCATCACGTCGTCGACCAACCACGCCACTTTCTCGGAGTTCCTGACGATGGACGCATAGTCGTAGTTCACGTTGATCATCGCTCGGTCCTCACCAGCCTTCCTCCGTTGTGCCGTCTCCACGCGCACCCACGCCGACTTGCGGCCCGTGACTCACCAGCGCTTGCCGACTGGGTGAGCACGCGCGCCTGGCTCATCAGTCCCACGAGGACGTTGTCCCTTGCGACTCGCATGTGCATAAAGGTTGCATCGACTGAAGAACATCGTTCTTTACCGAACGACGTGTCCTTGTGCCGGTCTGTCCGGGTAGGTGTAGGGAGGGCAGGGGGGCGCACCCATCCCAAGTAAGCCACCACAGCGATAGTAACGTCGAACGGCTGTGGCTGCTACCCGATACGCAGTGGCGTAGTGTTTACTATGGCCAAATTAGGGACGCATCGTTCCTGTGGCGTCCTGGCGAGATCCCGGTTGCGCGGCACGCTGGGGTCCTCCGTCTTGGGCCATCGCCGCGAGTCCGGGTTCGGTCGTTGTCGCCTAACTTGGGTCACGTCCGCGCACGACTGCCTCATCCACCCCGTCGCAGTCAACGTGCTGGAGTCTAGGAAAGCGGGAACTACCGAGGCTGTCGCACGTGCCAGCCAGACAAGGGAGACCGGGACAATGCAAAAATCAGTATTGTGTGTGACGACGTTTGCGATCCTCGCGGGGTGTGCGGCTAGAACGACCAGCAAGAGGATCGAACCTGGCCCGGTGCGCACGAAACCAACGTAGTTGGCGATCGGCGGGTTGGGCTCATGCAGTGTAATGCCCAACTCG
>JAESSZ010000437.1 GCA_016763875.1 Nannocystaceae bacterium | reverse complement strand
CCGCATTCGTTGACGAGGTCGGGCGAACGCTTCGCGCAGTGAACCGCGTCCGTTCGTTTCTTCAACGGATCACCGCAGCAGGGGCGGCGGGCTTGTTTGCCGCTCGTCCCGCCAGCCCGTATCGTTTCAGGCCATCCATGCTCGCTGTCATCTCCCCCGCGAAGAACCTGGATCTCTCCCCACCCGGGCTTGCAGTGGGCTCGACGCAGCCGGCCCTCATGGTGGACGCGCAGTCCCTCATGAAGACGGCCCGGGCGTTGTCGCAAACGCAGATCCGAGAGTTGATGAGCCTGTCCAAGGATCTGGCCAAGCTCAACTACGACCGCTATCGCGCATTCGAGCTGCCCTTCACCGACCAAAACGCGCTGCCCGCCGCGCTGATCTTCAACGGTGATGTGTACCGAGGCCTGCGAGCGCGCGAGTTGTCGACTAGCGAGCTCGCGTACGCGCAAGAGCACCTCGCCATCTTGTCGGGCCTGTACGGCCTGCTACGGCCGCTGGATCTGACCCAGGCGTATCGCTTGGAGATGGGCACGCGCCTCAAGACGCGCAGGGGCAAGAACCTCTACGACTTTTGGGGGGATCGTGTGGCCGAGCAATTGCACGCCGCGTTAGAGGGCCACCAGGACGACACACTCGTGAACCTGGCCTCCAACGAGTACTTCAAGGTCGTGCGTGCCCGCCACTTCAAGCGCCCGATCGTCGAGTGTGTGTTCGAGGACTGGAAGGTCCACGAGGACGAGGGCATGATCATCAGCTTCATGGCGAAGATGGCGCGCGGGGCGATGGCGCGGTTCATGATCACCGAGCGCGTGGATCGGGCCGCGGGACTCCAGGCCTTTCGGCACGATCGCTATCGTTTTGTTCCCAAGGCCTCAACGCCGACGCGGTTTGTGTTCCGCCGTAAATTCGTTCCTGCGGCCGCGGCGAGGGCCTAGAGCACGTAAGTGCGGCCTCCCCGCCAGTCGGAAGAATTTTGCACCGAACTGACCGGGCTCGCGCCACGTAGTGGGTGATGCGACGCCCAAACCGACCCGCGCGAATATGCGCGCCACGGTTGCGTCCACTGACATGTCGGAATCTCTGCGGGCATGTGGTGAATCCGAGAAACCCCGGTAGACTTTGAAGTACAGGCGACCGTTGAAGAAAAAGATCATCTACACTGCGGCGGGGCGCCACCAACGGGGATCCCAACTAGGGTATTTTGCTTGCCCAACTTGGAGCCACCTGCCCAACTTGAGCAAGTCTGCGTTGGGTAAATTCCCCATCGCAAACGAGATGAAACCAAGTTTGGGTCTGGTCGTACTGGGTACGATACTTGCGAGAGAGATGCGACATGTACGCCGTTGAAGCCACCGCCACGTTCCCTCTCCTGGGAACCTCGCCTGCGGTGTTCCCCACCCTGGGGAACTCAGTCGCGGTATTCCCGCCCCTGGCTGACTTTGACTGCGAGGAGACGTTCCCCGAGTTGAAGGACGACGAGGCCGATGAGCCGGTTGCCGAGCACGTGGACGACATTGCGGCCCGCGTCGAACTTGAGAAACTGTACCGGGAGCATGGCCGGCGAATCTATGCGACGGCGTGGCGTTGGGTACGAGACCGGGAAGAGGCGTTGGACGTGGTCCAAGAGGCGTTCGTGCGGGCCCACGAGTCTCTTCATCGTTTTCGTGGGCGGCGTCCGCACTACGCGTGGCTGCACCGCGTGGTCGTCAACATCTGCATCGATCGCCAGCGTCGCCGTGAGCGCTGGTCAAATGTCGAGCCGTCGGTGGCCGATGTCTTTTGGCCCGAGGGCGATTGTGCCGAAGATCCTGAGCGTACCGCTGGCCGTCAGGAACTCCAGGAGACGATCCTTGAGAGTCTGAAGGAGCTGAGTCCGGCGCACCGCACCGTCATCACGCTGCGGGAATTCGGTGGGGTCAGTTACAACGAGATTGCCGAGCTAATGTCGTGCAGACTCGGTACGGTCATGAGCCGCCTGTTCCACGCGCGTCGGAAGTTGCGCACGATCCTCGAAGGCAAGCTCAACCCTTCGCAGCTCGAGCAGGCCTGCTGAGGAGAGTTGGTCGCCATCGATGCGTGACGCCTATCATGCTGGGCCCGACGGGCAGCAGGAGACGATCCTCAACGATCGCTACCGGCTGCTGGAGTCGATCGGCGATGGCGGCATGGGGCGGGTGTACGCGGCCGAGCACATTACGCTGGGCAAGCGTGTCGCTATCAAAGTCCTGCGCGAGGAGTTGAGCCAGGTCGACGGCAACGTCGAGCGGTTCATCCAAGAGGCCCGCGCGGCCTCAATGACCAATCACCCGAACGTCGTCGACATCACCGATGTTGGACGAACTCCCGCGGGTACGGTGTTCTTTGTGATGGAGTTCCTCGAAGGCGAGGAACTCGCAGTCTTGATGCACCGCGAGAAGCGGCTGCCCTGGCCGCGGGTGCAGAGCATCGCGATCCAGGTCGCGCGTGGTCTCGAGGCGACGCATCGCGCGGGCGTTGTGCATCGCGACATGAAGCCCGCGAACATCTTCATGAGCCGCGCGGCCGATGGCACGTCGCAGGTCAAGCTACTCGACTTCGGCATCGCCAAGCTTCACCGCGAGGGTCGTCGCCCGCTGACCGGGCACGGCTCAGTCTTCGGCACGGCCCGGTACATGTCGCCCGAGCAAGCAGCCGGTCGAGAGGTTGACGCTCGCACCGACGTCTACTCGGTCGGGGTCATTCTGTACGAGATGCTGACGGGTGAGGCGCCCTTTGACGGCGACAACTTCATCCAGGTCGCCAACCGCCATATCAACGACCCCGTGCCGTCGATGGCGAGTATGGCGCCCGATGCCCATATCCCCGAGGTGGTGTGCGACCTGGTGATGCGGGCGCTGGACAAAGATCCTGACAAGCGGTTCCAGAGCATGGCCGGGTTTGAAGCCGCGATCTTGGGCGCGTCGTTCGAGTCGACCGTCGCGACCGCCAACCCGTTGCTCATGGACGGGGTCGATCGCACGATCGTCTATCAGGCCGAACTCGGTAGGTTGGCACGTGAGGCGGCGAAAATGCCTGGCGCAGCCGCTGTCGCACCGCGGCCAGCACCCGCGGCTGTCTCTGCGGTGCCGCCCGAAGAACGGACCGTCATTCGTCAGCGTCCGGTTGCGCCCGCCAAGCCGGCGTTTGCCGGAGCGCCGCCGCCGCCGCCCGACATTTCGCAGCCGGTGTTCGGAAGTCCCGCCGCCCCGAGGCCACCCGCCATGGCGGATATGCCTTCGGCCTATCCGAGCTATCCGCCGTCGTCGGATCTCGGTGCACCGCAGGTCCGCTCGGGCCAAGGAGCGTTCTTCGCCGCCAGCGCGCAGTCTGAGGCCTACGGTGAAGGCCGAGAAGTCGTGCTTCCCGCGGGCGCGGCGATCCCCACCAGCGGCCCCACGGAGCATCGCACGCTCCCGCCAGTGAACGCTACCGGGGGCATGAACCCATCCACCGCCGAGCATGCCCAAGCGCCCGAGGGGCTAGACACCGTCGAGTTCTCCCTCAACGTGCCGCGGCAAGAGGTCTCGCGCAACGTGCTGGTGATCTTGGTCGCCGCTATCAGCGTGCTGTCGATCGTCGGCGGGATTACGGCGTGGGCGTTGTTCTTCGACGAGCACCAACCCGTGGAGGAGGAGCTTTATCCAACCGTGGTTCAAGACCAGCCGCGGCCTGCGATCCCCCTGGCGCCCACGCCGACACGTGTCGCTGACGCCGGCCCGGCCCCGATCCCCACGCCAGTGCCTGACGACCCTCCCGTTGTACGCAAACGCAAGCCCGACGTCACTCTGGACGCCCAAGTCGAGCCCACCCCAGAAGTTCGAAAGCCGCGAAAACCTCGCAAGTCGGGCGGCGGAGCCAAGACGGCGTCGCGTGGTTTTGGCAAGGCACGCTCTGCGATAAAGGCGTGTGGTCAGCAGCATGGCGCCCTGGAAGGGACACGGCTGAAGGTCACATTCGACGTGAGTGGCGGGCGGGCGACGTCGGTCAGCGTGCAGCGTCCGTACACCGCGACGCCTTTGGGTCGCTGCATCGCGAAGGTGGTCCAATCCAAGAGCCGCTTTGGGGCTGCGGTCAAAGAGCAGAACTACACCCAAACCGTGTCCTTGTAGGAGCCTCATGCGGTGCATCCGCATCACCAAGCCGGACGGGGTTGTGTGGACCCGGCCGCTCGACGCGCACCGGATCAACATCGGGCGTGACGCCGACAACGATCTCGTGCTCGAGGACCCCGCGGTCTCGCGGCGCCATTGTTTGCTGGAAGTCGAGGGCGCCCAGATCATCGTCAAGGATCGCGGGACCGGCAACGGCACTTTCCTCAACAACGGTCCGCTTACGGAGCCGCGTCCGCTCGTTGAGGGTGACCGGTTGTACGTTGGGCCGTTCCTCGTCGAGGTCGTTAGCATCGCGGCGGACGCGACCGCGGGGCAGCGCGGTGCGGTGCGTCCTCTGGGGCCGATCATGCGTCTGCCAGCCCACGATGCCGACGAGTCGCGACGCCGCCGCCGGCTCGATACTTGGGCAAACGAGTGGGAGATCGCGGGGCGCCCCGCAGCAATGCTGCTGCGCGGGCGACTGTTGCGCGACGCCACGACGCAACTCACCGCCGACCCCGAAGCGGCTCCAGGTACGCGTACGTTTGTCGCGCGTAGTCGCGCCCGAACGACCAGGCGCAAGCTGGTGGGTGTGCTCGGCGGGGTTGGTGTGGTCGGTGTGGTCGGTGTGGTCGGGGCGCTCGGTCTTCCAAGTCTGACCGACACAGACGCAGAGCCGACGAATGTCGATGTGGCGCCGGATCCCGTTGACGTCCCCTTGGTTGTAGCGCCACCTCCCGCCGTACCCGATCCCGACTTGGTGCCCGCCCAAGCATGGGTCGAGCACTCCGTGATCCCGGCCGAAACACTCGACGACATCGCACGGCGCTACGGTGTATCCGTTGCCAACGTCGCGCGGTGGAACGCGCTCAACGCCGACAACCCGCAGATCGCTACTGGGAGTATCGTCAAGGTCAAGCCCAAGAAGTCGCCTCTGCCGCAGCAGCAGATTCTGTTTGAGCTCGATCGCAACTACGATTGGAAGTCGATGGCGACACGCTTCGGCGTCGAGGTCGACAAACTGCGTGCTTACAATCCAGAGTTGTCCGAGCTGACACGTGGACAGCGAGTGGTCGTTTGGATCAATCCCAAGCCCTACGGGCGGCGCTCGGCTGCGCTGTCGGTCCCCGAATACGATATTCGTCCCGACGCCCTGTCCGTCGGTCGCCCCAACGACGGTCGCCTCGAACACGGGATCCAAATGCCCGAGAGCGACCTGTACGAACGCCGCGCACCCAACATCATGTTCGGTTCGAGCCACACCATCGAGACCATTCAAACCGCGGTTGCGCACTTCCGCCGCGACCTCGCGTTCGATGGTGTGCTCGTATTGGCGGATATCAGCCGACGTCGGGGTGGGCTTTTTGACCCGCACAAGTCGCATCAGGCCGGACGGGACATCGATATCTGGATGCCGACGCTCAAGGGCGTGTACAAGCGCAACTTCATCGGCAAGGACCGCAAACCCAAACCGGAAGAGATCGATTGGTTCGCGACCTGGGGTCTGGTTCGCGCGCTCCTAGAAACCAAGCAGATCGTGCACATCTTCCTGGAGTACAGACTTCAGGCAAAACTCCACCACGCTGCCAAGACCATGGGGGCGAGCGACGAGGAACTCCTCACTGCCATGCAATACCCGCGCGGTAAGTTCGTCGCCGGGCTGGTGGGGCACTCCGCGGGGCACACCGGCCACATCCATGTGCGGTTCAAGTGTGGGCCCAATGATGCCGGTTGCTACAACGACATCAGCCGTCGCGCCCAGGAATGAGCTGCGCGGCAGCGGCGGCCGTGGGCCTATTCCGTCAGGATGTTCGGTCGACGGCAACGGAGTCTAAATCGTGTGGCACGGTCGTCGCCCTGGATCCGGTACCCAGCAGCGATCCGGTCTCCGGCACAGTCGACGTTCTGCGGTGAGCCGCCATCTTCGCCCGCTGGCCCATCGGCTGTAGCAGCCCCCAAAACGACGGTGTCCTGGGCCTTGTTGACCGCCAGTGATCTGCACCTGATGCTTAGCACATCAGTGTACAAGCCTGCCGCCCCAAATAGCCCCGAGACCGCGGCGTTGGGCGGGCATGTGAGGGTGTAACCGTCGCCGGAAGTGTTACCGAACACTGCCAACTCCGACGTCGGGCCGAAGCCGACCGCCGTTGGGGTGGCGTTCGTCAACGCTATTGGGGCGCAGATGGCTGCGACTCTACCGAGCACGTAGTACGAAAGAAGGTATTGGGAGAACTCAACGCGGAGCCCGGTGAGGACTTGGTTGGCTCCGCAGTCGGTGTCCTCGTCTAGACTCCCGGAGGCCGATCCGCCAAACGGGCCGGTCTCGTCCACGTCGCCGAGCACAACAGCCGTTGGCCCTCGCTCACACGCGCTTGTGCAGCCGTCGAGTTCGTCATCGTTGGCGTCATCACACGCCTCGTCGTCGGCGGGGACTCCGTCGCCGCACCGGTTTCCCGGTGGCGCGTCGTCCCCATCACCTGCGGTCGTATCGGTGCTTGTGGTGGTGGCCGCGTTGCTGGTCGCGCCGTGGTCACCGCCAGTCGTCTCGTCCCCATCGATCGAATTGGAGACGTCGTCAGCAGCGCCTCCGCTCCCCGCGGGCCCGGATTCTCCACCGCTCGGCGAGGTCGTCGCGCCACCCTCGGATGAGGCGGTACCGTCGCTTGAGCCCGCGAACGTGTTGTTGCTGCTCCCTCCCGCGCCCGCGCCCCCAAACGTGCAGGAAACACAGCCCAGAGCTAATCCAATAAAGACGCGGCCCATGCGTCTAGTTGTATCGCACTCCACCGTCGCGGGGCGGCCTAACGAGTGGGAGGTACATTGGGGCAGCAATGCGGTTGGGTGGGTCGGCCGCCCACCCGGCGCCGCGATGTTGTCGATTCCGCGCGCCATCGGTTGCGTCGCGCTCAACCAGAGGCGACGCTTCCGCGCATGGTTGCAGAGTCGCAGCGGTTGGTGGACATTGGCGCGAACCTGACTCACAGACAGATCGTGGACGATCTCGACGAGCTTCTGGGGCGGGCCGACGCCGCTGGGGTTGACCGCGTTGTCGCCACTGGCACCACGCTCGCTTCAAGCCGAGAGTCCGCGACGTTGGCTGCGAGTCGTGCGGGTGTGTATGCCACTGCCGGTATTCACCCTCATCACGCCAGCGAGTGTGATGGTGATACTCGCGAGCACCTCACGCTACTGCTCAACAAACCCGGAGTGGTCGCCGTTGGGGAGTGCGGGCTGGACTACGACCGCAACTTCTCTGCGCCCGAGGTCCAGCGAAAGTGGTACGCCGCCCAACTTCGCCTCGCGGCTGATCTCCAGCTCCCGGTCTTTCTCCACGAGCGGGCCGCTCATCTCGACTTCGCGGCGATCCTCCGAGAACACCGCAGCTCGCTCACCGATGGGGTGGTGCACTGCTTCACGGGCACGGCCGCAGAACTCGACGTGTATCTTGAGCTCGACATGCACATTGGGGTGACCGGCTGGATCTGTGACGAGCGTCGCGGGCTTCATCTGCGCGAACTGGTGCCGCGGATCCCCGCGAGTCGACTGATGATCGAGACCGATGCGCCGTTTCTACTGCCGCGGACCATACGGCCGCGCCCCAAGTCGCGGCGGAACGAGCCGGCCTTCCTCAGCCATGTGCTCGACGCGGTTGCCAACGCAGCCTCACGTCCGCGTGACCAGGTGGCGGCAGAGACGACGGCAACCGCGGAGCGATTCTTCGGCCTGAACTGAAGGGCGATAGCGCCTACAAGGTTTTGAGGTACTCGACCACCGCCGCGCGCTCGTCTTGTGAGAAGGCATCACCAAAGGTGTGCCCGCCGTTGCCGTACCCGGCCCGCTCGGTGTCGTAAGCATCTGGCGTGCCGGGCGAGACTTCTTCGTACTGAAGTCCAGGCACCGCCAACTCGTACCCCTTGGTCTCGAAGTCGCGCAGCCAGGTCGTGGGACGGCTTTCGCTGTCGAGTACAGCGTCCAGCGTGGGCACGGATCCGTTGTGAAAGTAGGGCGCGGAGGCCCAAACGCCATCCAGCGGTGGTGCGACGTAGCCCGCTTCGGGCTGCATGCGCGATCCCGGGTCTCCGGTTGAGAACCAGCCGTCGTTGTAGGCGTCGACCAGACGGTCAGGCTGCATGAAGTACTCGGCGTAGACGGGGTCGGTTCCCACCGTGGACAGCGAAACGAGGAGGTTGGGATAGTCGTCTTGGGCACCGTACGTGCCGTGGCAGACTTCGCAGGTCGCTTCGAACAGTGCCGCGCCTTGGCTCACCAGGGCATCGTCGACCGCATCGGGAAACACGGGTGCTTCGATCGTCAGCAGATACGCGAGCAGGTCGGGCATCGAGGCATCGACGTCGAGCATGTGCTCAAGCCCAAAACTCGCGAGCACCGACGACTGCATCAGCAGGCGCGCTGCGTCACCGCGACCCATGCCGTTGTAGTACAGCGCGTTTTTTTTCTTGAGATGCCACCAGGGCGGGACGTCGGACGCGAGCACGTCGGTGGTCTTGGCGAAACGTGGGCGCTGCAGCCAGGCCTGGGTGGTGGGATCGCGGTGGGCGATCGCGGCTTCCTCGACCATGAACGCCGCGTTGGTGCCGGGAAATGGCGGCTCGGCGTGCCCGATGAGCGCCACCACGCCGTCGAAGAATGGTTGGAACGCCTCGACTTCGGGTGAGTCCTCGCCGTATCTCGTTTCGACTTGCAGCGACACGATGCTGATCTCGCCCATGGTGGGCAACCTGCCGCCCAAGAACACGTTCCCCAGCCCGATGACCACCGTGTCGCCCATCGCACTGAACCTCGAGGCGTGGCACGACAGGCAGCTCGGTGCGGCGACGGTGACCCCGTTGGGCGTCTCGTAGGCGTTGTAGAACCACGGGACATCCGCGGAGACGCCCTCGCGGTCGAAGACGTTTTCGACCGGGGGCCCGGGGAGTTCGACGTACAACTCGATGGGGATCCCGCCGCCGGTGTTGTTGCCGTACAGCAAGACGTTGCGTCCCAGTTCTGCGTTGCCAACACGCCATGGCTCTTGTGGGATCGCCGTCATCGCGGGCGGCATCCCGCCATCGTCGCTGCTCGCGCCGTCGGCTGTGCTTTCGCCCGAACCGGAACTGTTCATGACGGTGTCGCTGGCGCTGCCCTCGTCGGAAGAACTGCTGCTGCCGGTGACCGTGGACGAGTCAGCGACGTCACCCGCGGTGCTCGACGGGGCACAGCTCGAGGTGAGGAGCAGCCCCTGCGCCAGTGTCCCGAGGAGGACGACGGGAGAGATCGAGTCGCGGGAGAGCCTCACCCCCTCGGTGTATCAACCGCCCGTGAACGCCACCCAGTTTGCTCCATCCAGTTTGGATCCATATGGAGCCAAGCTGCGACACAGGCCCGCGTGACGAGCCTGGAGTCGCTGTAGGGAAAGTAGGGAACCGTAGGTAGACGTGCGCCACTCACCCATGTGACAATCGCGTTCATCGGACCCGGTATTGCACAGTGGCCGTGCTTGTCGCGCCCCCGCTTCAGGTGGATGGCGACCGCGGGACTCATTTGGAGCGTCTTGTCTGGGGCGGGCTGCACCAGCGGGGAGGATCTTACTGAGGATCTTAGTGAGGACGCGTTGTCGTCGGAGTTCCGTGACCTGGTGATCGCGACAGCCCCGGATGTGGTTCGGATCCCCGCCCCGCTCCCAGCCGCGCACTGCTCGATCAAGGTCATCGGGCAGCAGAGCTACGACATCGAATCCGACTATCTCCCGCGCACGGTCTATTGCGAGAACGGCGGCGGCGACATCGAGGCCCTCAAAGCTCAGGCGATCGCGGCTCGGTCGGTCGTGTACTACGAGGCCTCGCTCGATGGCTCGATCTGCGACAGCGAGAGTTGTCAGCACGCCTCATGCATCGGCAACTCGGCCGATGCAACTTTGGCCAAGGTTCCCGAGGAGGTTTTCCGCGCCGTTCGCGAAACGTCCGGGATGTACCTCAAGTACGGCGATACGCTGACGTACGCCTTCTATGTCGCGGGCAGCAAGACGTTCCACGGGCAGACCTGCATCGG
>JAESSZ010000436.1 GCA_016763875.1 Nannocystaceae bacterium | reverse complement strand
TTCGTGTGGCTCGCCGTCTGCGAGCCGCGGGTTTCCGCGTCAAGACAACGTGCCTCGCGGCGCACGCTATCCCGCAAGAGGCACGGGACGATGGCGACAAAGGGCGCACGCGATTCCTCGACCAGGTCTGCGATGAGATCCTGCCCGCGGTACGCGCCCAGCGCCTCGCAGACTACGTCGATGTCTTTTGCGATCGCGGCGCGTTCACCCCTGAGGAGTCACGCCGGGTGCTCACCAAGGCCAAGGAACTCGGCTTCGCGTTGCGCGTTCACGCCAACGAGTTCGGCCACACTGGTGGTGCTCACCTTGCTGCGGAACTTGGGGCCGCCTCGGCCGACCATCTGCTGCATCTCGACGACAGCGAGCGCGACGCGCTTCGCGAGGCCGGCGTTGTCGCCACCCTGCTTCCAGGCACCTCATTGGTGTTGGGCAAGGCCTACGCGGACGGCCGTAAACTAGTCGAAGCAGGGGTTGCTGTAGCAGTCGCTACGGACTGCAATCCCGGCAGTTGCGCGATTGAGAATCTGGCGATGATCCTGGGACTGGCGTGCTACGGCAACCACCTGTCCCCAGCCGAGGCGATCTGTGCGGCGACCCACAATGCCGCCGCCTCGCTTGGACTCGACCGCGATGTGGGGTCCTTGGTGCCGGGCCTGAGCGCAGACCTCGTTGTCTTGAGCACCTCGGACTATCGGGATCTCGTCTATCACGCGGGTTCACCGTTCATCGACGCCGTGTTCCAGGGCGGCGAGCGCGTGGTGTAGGACAGGCCTCGGACTGCTGATGGCGATCTGAGGTAGGGTAGCGGCGATTTGGGCAACTCGGGTCTGGAAGAACTCGGCATCTCCGACGACGTCGACGACGTTGAAGATGCCAATCCCAAAGCCGAGGCCGAGCAAGGTCCGGCGGAGGTTCAAGTCGGGACTGAGGAGTACACCCACTCTTTGATCAAGGCGCTCAAGGGCATCACGCTCTTCGACGGGTTGCTTCCGCTGCATCTCGAGCGAATCGCCGCGTTGGTTCAGGAGGTTCAGTTCAAGAAAAACGACGCGGTCTTCAGTCACGGGGACGACGGAGACGGGCTGTATCTCATCATGGAGGGCGCGGTCCGCATCAGTCGGTCCGTGGCCGGCATGGGCGAAGAGGCCCTCGCGATCCTGCAGCCTGGAATGTACTTCGGCGAGATGTCCATCGTGGACGACGACGTCCCGCGCTCGGCCGATGCCATCGCACACGAAGACACGCGTTTGCTGAAGCTGCCTAAGGACGACCTGCGCGACCTGATGTTCGTCGATCGCGAGCTCGCCTACGAGTTGTTGTGGCGCTTCGTCCGCACGCTGAGCACCCGTCTACGGGACAGCAACGATCGTTTGCTGATGCTGACCGTGAGCTCGAAGTTCTAGGCGGTGCGATACCTCCCCACGCGTCGCATACGTGCTTTGCTCGCCGTCGTTGTATGATGCTGGCGCGCGTTACGTGAAGGACGAGCAAGCTAGCGGGGCCACCGAGTGCGGCTCGGTGATCAGTGGGGAGTCAGCCCGAGCTGACCTCGTCGGCGAAACACGGCAGATCCCAGAGGCCGACCAGCTCGCCGAGTTTGGTGCGCCCGATGGGGCCGACGCCAAACTCGTGCCCGGCGAGAAGTTGGGTCGCTATGTGGTCGTGCGACAGCTGGCAGTCGGCGGGATGTCGGTCGTCTACGTCGCGCGCGACCCTGAGCTCGATCGAGAAGTCGCGCTCAAGGTCATGCGACCCGGGGGCCCGGAGGGGGACGCCGCGTCGAGCGACCGCTTGCTCCGCGAAGCGCAGGCCATGGCTCGTCTGTCGCACGTCAACGTCGTCCATATCTACGACGTGGGCGTCGTTGGTAGCCGCGTGTACATGGCGATGGAGTTCATTCGCGGCGATACGTTCGAAGAGTGGCTCGCCGCGGGGTCCCGTGCCTGGCGAGATGTGGTCGACGTGTTGGTGCGTGCTGGGCGGGGTCTCGCCGCCGCCCATGCGGTGGGCCTGGTGCATTTGGACTTCAAGCCGCGCAACGTGCTGGTGGGTGACGATGGTGAGGTTCGCGTCGTCGACTTTGGCCTCGCCCGTCCGCCTCGCTCTTTCGACAGTGGAGGCGACAACGCACCCCCAGTGGCGGAAGACGAGTCCGTTCGCGATCTGACGATCTCGGGGAGGTTCTTGGAGCCGATTACGCAGTACGGCACGGTCATGGGAACTCCCGGCTACATGGCTGCTGAGCAACTTTCGGCCGAGGCTGCGGATGCTCGCTCGGATCAGTTCGCTTTTTGCGTGACCGCGTGGGTTGCTCTGTACGGTGTACGCCCCTTTGCGGGAGACACTGCGCGCGAGATCAATCATTCGATCGTCTCGGGCTCGGTGCAGGCGCCACCCACGTCGCGGACGGTACCGGTTCGCATTCGACGACTACTGGAGCGTGGCCTACGCAGTGACCCCGATCGGCGACACGAGTCGTTGGACGTTCTACTCGATGCTCTCGAGGTCGATCGCGCGCGCCTTGTGCGACGCGCTGCCGCGGGGATGGGAGTGCTCGCGCTGGTCGCCGTTTCCGGTTACGGGCTGGCGCAAACCAAAAACGCGGGCCCGAGCTGCGATGGTGGTGACGAACTCCTGGCGGGAGTCTGGGATGCGGCGCGCCGAGATGCGGTGTCGTCAGCGATCCGCGCCGATGGTCGAGATTTTGCCGCACACGTCGCCGATGTCGTGACCGCGTCGCTGGATGACTGGACGACGGGATGGCTTGAGATGTACCGCGACTCGTGTGCCGCGACGCATGTGCGCGGCGAGCAGTCGGCGGCGCTTCTCGACCTTCGCACACGGTGCTTGCGTCGCCACCTCAGCGAAGTGCGGGCGCTAACCGACACGCTGCTGGTCGTAGACCCAACTACGGTGGAACATGCGACCTCTGCGGTCGGGCGGCTTGCAACGATCGAGGCGTGCGCTGACGTCGATCGGCTCGCCACAGCCATGCCGACGTTGTCGCCCGAAGAGCAAACGAAGGTCGACGCCGTGTTCGACCGCACGACCACGGGCATCGCTCTGCAGAGATCTGGCAAGTACGCACAGGCCCTGGTTCTTCTATTAGAAGCCGAACTCGCCGCCGAGTTGTTGAAGCACGACCCACTCACAGTGTTTGCGCGTCAGTCTGTGGGGAGCTTGTTCATGGAGATCGGCGATTCAGAGGCGGCCGAGAGCATGTTGACCCACGCGCTGTACGCCGCAGAGGCCGGGGGACTAGATGACGAGCGGTTGTCCATCGCCACCGAACTCGTGTTTGTCTTGGGTCTGCATCGTGGCAAGTTCGAGCGGTCGCATCAGATGGCGGCGCAAGCGTCTGCGCTGTGCGAACGACTCGATGTCGACCCGAATCGCCGCTCGCGCGTCCTGGCCAACGAAGGCGCAGTCTTTGGCGCCCAGGGCCGGACGCACGAGTCCATTGCCCAGTACGCAGAGGCGCTTGCGCTGCAGTCGGAGATTCTAGAGCCCGAAGCGGGCAATCTTGCATCCGTACACTTGGGCTTGGGCGCGGCCTACCACTTGCTGGCGGACTATGAGCGCGGGCTGAGCCACTTTGAGAAGGCTCGCGTCTTGTTGCTTGCGGAGTATGGCGAGGGACACCCGCGGACGGCAACGCCGTTCGAGAACATCGGTGCTGCGTACCAGGCTATGGGTCGTTTCGAAGAGGCCAAGACTCATTTCGAGAGAGCCCAGCGCATTAGCAGCGACGCGCTGGTGACCGAGTCTTCCCAGTCCACGCTACTCATCGGACTGGCCGCGGCGTACGAGGGGCTTGAGCAGTACGACGAGGCCGCTGCGGTCTTCGAACGTGTGATCGATACGCTGGCCGCCGAAGGGCTTGAGACCGCGGTTCTCGCGGTCGCGATGGGGAATCTGGCGGGGGTTTACGTTGAGACCAAGCGCTACGAGGACGCGTTGGCGCTCTACGGCGAACAACTCCCCCTGCTTGCGCGCGTGACTGCGGGCGAGCACATCTACTCTCTGTATTTCCGCGTGGGCAAGGCAAGGGCGCTGCGTGGGCTGGGCAAGAACGACGAGGCACTCCTGGTCGTGGCTCCGGTGGTCGAGAACTACTGGGGTCGTCCGGACGAGATCGATCCGCTGCATCGCGGCGAGGCGATCTTGGTGCTCGCACGCGCCCTGCACGGGCTAGGCGAGGCGAAGCCTTCGGGTGAGGCAGCGCAGCGGATCGCGGCGACCAAGGCCATCAAGACGTTGCTCCGCGAGGCCCGCACTGCACTCCAGAGCACGGGGCGTGGGGGCGAGCGGTCACTTCGCCGCGTGCGGAAGTTCGAGCGGGTGCTGCGGAAACAAGAAAAAGCCGAACGGTCCCAGCCACAGTAGTGGTCGAGAGCAGTCGGCTTTTTCCTGGGTCCGCCTCAGCGGGCCAGCTGCCCGCGAAGGCAGCATCGAACAGCGGATCGCAGTTAGGCGACTTTGCCGAGGAGGAGGAACGCGATGACGAGAGCGAAAATCGTCAGCGACTCGATGAACGCCAACGCGAGGATCATGGGCGTGTTGACCTTGTCCGCGGAGTTGGGGTTGCGGCAGATGCCTTCAAGCGCAGCAGCGGCGGCGCGTCCCTGGCCAAGTCCGCAGCCCATGGCGGCGAGGCCGACACCAAGGCCCATCGCGATAGCGACGATGCCGCCAGCGGCGGACGTGGTGGTGGGAGCACCAGCGGGAGCGGCCAGAGCCAGCGCGGGTGCGAGGAAAGCAAAAGCGAAAACGAGGAACGTGCTGAGGCGGTTCATGATGACTTCCGTCTGGTTTGATGAAACTTGGGTTGAGGTCTGCCGACGCTCTAGTGGTGTTCGGCCACGGCGAGGCCGATGTAGACGATGGTCAGCAGAGTGAAGATCAGCGTCTGGATGATTGCGACCAGGGTACCCAGCAACAGGAAGGGAACCGGGAGCCCGATAGCGATCAGGCCGGTCATCACGCCGACGACCTTGTGGTCGGCCAGGATGTTGCCCAGCAGGCGCAGCGACAGCGAGATCGGACGTGCGAAGTGGGTCGCGAGCTCAAGCGGAATGAACATCGGCGCGAGCCAATAAAAGCCGCCCAGTTTCGGTCCGATGAAGTGCTGGATGTAGCTGAACCCGGTGCGGTAGACCCCAACTCCGTTGTAGATAACGAAGACGATCAAAGCCAACGCGAGGTTGGTCTTGAGCGTGTCGGTCGGGGGCAGAAGCCCGGGGATCAACCCTTGGATGTTCATGCAGAAGATGAACAACGCAAAGGTGCCGGTGATGGGGAGGAACTTCTTTGCGTCCTTCTCTCCCATCACGTCGACGGACAGTTTGTAGACCGCGCCCACGATGCCATCGACCATCGCTGCCAGCGTGAATCGGGGGGAAGGCAGTAGACCGTTCTTGGTCGCCTCGGAGTTGAGGCTCTGCCGATAGCGCATCGTCGCCACGATGATCAGCGTCACCGCGATGATCGCGCCCGCAACGTGGATCAGCGTGAAGTGGGACTCCTGGAACGCGAGCGCTTTCCAGTCGCGGCGCAGGCCCTCTTCGAACGAGGCTTCAAGGCCCTCCCAGAAGGGCATCAACGTGTACCAGGTGTCGTGGTCGCCCATAGCTAAGAAGTGCTCGTGGTTTCAGTGGTCGCCGGCTTTTTGGAGCCGCCGATTGCGGCGATGCAAGCCGCAAGAAGCGAGAGAGCGACACCAGCCGCGACGCCCTCGGGTCGGGCCGGCAAATACCAAAGGATCAAACCCAAGGCAAGCAGGAGAAACGGCCATTTGAGCACGATAACGGTCGGTAAGACCCATTTCTTGCCCGCCACCGGTCGATGCTGTTGTGGGTTTGCGAGCATCTTGGCCATCGCTCGGGACAACAGCATCAAGTTGGCGAGGCCCACGACGGCCCCAAGCGCCACACCCAGCGCCATATCGCGTCCCGAGAGCCACCAAGAGATCCCCCCTGCGACCACGACCAGCGCCACGATCCAGCGGATGGTGAGTTGGATGAAGGTCGGCGTGGCGGGCATCGCTCGGCTTTTCGTGGTTGTGGGTCGGAGAATGGGGCGCATCGCTGCGGAGGTGCAGCGAGTTCCGACGGTCCGTGCAATCCGTCGATTAGCACGCGGTGGACCGGGGTCCACTACCGATTAGGAGTGAGATAGCGCTCGGTGCATCGCCGCCGCGCTACTCGCCCGTGAAACCCCCGACAGCGCGAGTCCACGGCCCATGGTCCTCCAGCTGTGGGGCACTGGTCATGGGCTGCTGTCCTCGTCGTCGCGGTCCGCCCGGAACGAATGCGACATCTCGCGAGTGGTGCGCCGCAAGATGATTCCAGCCATCACCAGACCGAGGAACACGCCGACGAGGGTGGTCCACGGTGACCAGTGCGTCACGTGCTGTTCGAGGTAGTGCGCGCCGATCATGGGCGCGCAGATACTGATCGCGAGTTCAATGCCGACCGAGGAGGCCTCGGCGCCGCGCACCCAAGCCGCCTTGTGCACTGGCGGCGTCTCGGGGTCGTCGGGGTCGTCGGGCATCGTCCCCGGCTCAGTTGGCTGCCACTGCCGCGAATGCCTCTTCGGCGGCGGCGAGAGTCGTCTCGATGATCGCGTCATCGTGAGCGGTCGAGACAAATGTGACTTCGAATTGTGAGGGCGCAAGGTAGATGCCTCGCGCCAACATCTCGCGGTGGAAGCGCCCAAACCGCTCGGTGTCGCTGCCCTTGGCATCGTCGTAGTTGTGGACTTCGCCGTCTCGGAAAAAACCAGTGAACATCGCGCCCACGCGGTTGCCGGTGAAGGCGACCTTGGCTTGGGCGGCGCGCGCAGCGAGACCATCGAAGAGTTTGGCGGCCTGCACCTCGAGTGCTTCGTAGGGAGGATCGCGCTCCAGGATTCGAAGCGTGGCCATGCCCGCGGCGACGCCGAGCGGATTGCCGCTCAACGTTCCCGCTTGGTACACCGGGCCAACGGGCGCGATGGTCTCCATGATGTCGCGGCGGCCGCCGTATACACCCACAGGCATGCCGCCGCCCACGATCTTGCCGAGGCACGTGAGGTCGGGCGTGACACCGTAGCGCTCCTGGGCACCGCCCTTGGCCACTCTGAATCCGGTCATGACCTCATCGAAGATCAACACGATGCCGTGTTTCTCGGTCAACGCTCGCATGCGCTGCAGGTAGCCGTCGTCCGGCGGGACGCAGCCCATGTTGCCGGCGATGGGTTCCACGATGATCGCGGCGATCTCGTCACCCTGGGCCTTGCACATCGCTTCGAGCGCCTCGAGGTCGTTGAACGGTAGCAGCAGTGTGTCGGCCACGACGCTGTCGGGGACGCCTGCCGAGCCTGGAATTCCCAGGGTCGCGGCGCCCGAGCCCGCGGCGACGAGCAAGATGTCGGCGTGGCCGTGGTAGCCGCCGTCCATCTTTACGATCTTGGCGCGGCCGGTGAACCCGCGTGCGACTCGGAGCGCGCTCATCGTGGCCTCGGTTCCCGAGTTCACCATGCGAATCATGCCGCCACGCAGCGAGGGCACCATCGAGGTGACCAGTTCCGCAAACTCAACTTCGCCCGAAGTCGCCGCACCGAAACTCAAGCCGTTGCGTGCCGCGGCGATGACCGCCTCGACAATCTCGGGGTTGTTGTGGCCAAGCAAGGCGGGGCCCCAGCTCCCTACGTAGTCGATGAGCTTGGCGCCGTCTTCGGTGTACAGGTAGGCGCCTTGAGCTTTGGTGATGAACGGTGGGTCGCCACCGACCGATGCGAACGCCCGCACGGGGCTGTTGACGCCGCCAGGAATGAGCCGCGAGGCTCTGGCGAGAAGCTGACGACTGCGGTCTCCCGCGCGACCATCGTAGGTTTGCTCGGCCATTGCCGCGCAGCGTACCACTCGCTATGCGCCCGTTGCTGCTCCGCGTAGGATGGGCGACCGTGGCTGAACACGACGATGTGCCGCGAATATTCGGTTTCGGTGCGGTGGTTGTGGCGCTGACCCTCGTCTCCGGCGTGGCACGTGCCGCGCCGGGTGAGGCTGCGTCGGCTACCCGCGGCATGAGTGTGCATCTCGAAGTGCGCGGGCGGGCGACGGTCGGGCTGTACCGCAAACACGGTGCTGCGAAGATCGGGACAACCGCGGAGTCCAAGACCAAGGTGTGTGACGCGCCATGCGACATGCACGTCAGCCTCACGACCGGCGACAGGTTCGTGCTCGACGGACCACGCATGGTCCCGTCGCTCTCATTCTCGCTAGCCGAGCAACCGGCGCGGATCGATTTGGTTGTTCGTCCGGGCTACCGGGCGTTGTCGATCGGTGGTTGGGTGTCCGTCGCGCTTGGTGCCGCTGCCGTGGTCGCCGGCGCCGTGGTCCTGACCATTGCGGATGACAATCGGGGGCTCCGTCGCGCGGGCGGGTTCACGCTTTTGTCGGGCTTGCCGCTATTGATCGGTGGTGGGGTGATGGCGTCGTTTGGGCGCACGCGGTTCCGGATACGCCTGCCCACCGCGCCGCTTCCGCGAGCCGGATGACCCACGCAGACGCGGTAAGGCGTGGCTGGCGAAACTGCCGCTAGTGGGTCTTGCTGATGCGCTGTTGGCGGCGGCGACCCGGTGTCACATTCGACGTGAAACTATTGAACGGAATGCCTTGGTCGGGCGTACCCCTCTATAGGGTTGGATATTGGTCGAATCGAAGAATCGTCGTTTTCGCCGCCTCTACGGGCAGGCGCAGTCTCTGCTGGGTGCTGTTATCGAGGCATCGCTGAAGACGCTGGAGCACTTCGGCTGTGGAGAGCGCGACCAGGACAAGTTCGAGTCACAGTTGCGACGGACACTCATTACCCTGCTCAACTGCGGCGAGAATCAGTTTCCGCTATCGCAGTTGCAGATCGAGGGCGGGGTGCAGGACAAACGCAAGGTCCTCGTCCAAGAGGTTATCGGCGCGTTTGGTGGTGACGCGCAAGATAGCAAGCGCATCACGACGCTCGTACTCACTGCCGACCCACACATCGTTGCCGTGGGCGTGTTCTCGCACCAGCCAATGATTCGCATGGACCACAAGTGGTCCGAGATCAACAGACGCCTGCGCGGCATGTTTCAGGAGGCCTGCACATTGCACCGCCGCCTGGGAGAGATGCTGCGGGAGGTGCAGGTGGCCTACCGCGGCACCGCGAGCGACCCCGAGCCCGGGGTGGAGCAAACGATCGCGTTGCTCGGGAAGTTTCCGGATGTCGCCGAGCCCATTTACGAGGCCGCCGGGATCACCGGGCTTGCTTCGTATCCTCCGGTGCGAAACGAGCACCCGCTCAACGAGGTCGGACGCTTGTTTCAGAGCGACGTCGAGCGGGAGATCGCCGAAGATCGCCGCTGGAGCTTCTTCAAAATCGCGGGACTGATCGTGGCCGGTATCGCGATCACCGTGCTGACGGCGGCCACGCTAGGAGCGGGCGCCGCGGTGTTGGTCGGCGTCGGCATTGGCCTGGAGCACGGTACGGTCAACGTGGCATCGGCCAGCATCAACCTGCAGCACACGCGGGACGCCGCCGCGATCGGGCTGGCATCTGAGGGGCGCGTCGATCATGCACTTGGTGAGGTACAGGGCGCCTACGCCCTGTTGGTCGTGGACGTGTGTACCGGTGGCTTGCTCGCGCGATTTGGTGGCAGTCAGTCAATCTCCGGTCTGATGCGCATGACCCGGATCACCACGATCTCCGCCGCCGCGGGCGGTTTGGGAATGGCCGTCAGTCCCAACACCTGGAGATCAGAAAACGCAGGGGCGCTCATCCTGTTCGGGACGGTCGTGGGCGCCGCAGGTGGTGCGGGCGGTCACCTGCTGGGCGCGGGGGCCGGGCGTTTGTTCCGACCCCGCGGCACCAAGCTCCAGATCGGAGTCACGCGTGCCCAAGGTGTGCTCGAGAAGGGGCGCACAGTCAAAGTGACCGTCAAGTCGGGAGACATGCCGGTGTCCGCGAAGGTGGTTGCGGTCAATAAAACCGACAGCACCGTGACGCTTCAGATCGAAGGGACCAACACGGTGGTCAAGGTCGGCAAGATCGCCCAGGTGTCCGGAGAGATCTTCTCCAAGCACCAACAGCTCAAAGGCTTGCGCCCGGCCAAGGCCACCGACGTCGGTCCCGCACCAGCACAAGCCTATTTGACGCGGGGCCAAATCCCGGTCGAGGGCGACGTGTGGATGGTGCCCGGAAACAAGCTCATGTTTCAGCCGCGTGCCGGTGGTGCCGCCGTGCCGGTGACCATCGCAGAGGTCTCCGTTGTCGAAGCTCGCCTCCAGGCGCGCGCGGCCGGGATCAAGCTCAAGGATCTCCAGAGTCTGCAGCCACACTCGTCGCGGTTCGAGCTGTTTCAAACCCCTGGTACGCGGGGGCTGTTTACCGCCATCGATCGCCGCAGTGGTCGTCTCCGGATCATCCCTGGTGCGAGTCAGGATCACAACGGCGCGTTCGGTGGATGGTCGATGGAGCCCCTGCCGCGTTTCAACATGCGCGGCCGAGGCGGCATGCCGGCCCCGAACGAGGTCGCGATGTTCATGACTCATGGCAGCCCGTGGGGCTTTGGTGGGGCGAGCACCAAGCGGGCGGCCCGAGCGATGGCCGATGCAATTGTCACTGCCAACCGAGCGGCGGGCCCCAC
>JAESSZ010000435.1 GCA_016763875.1 Nannocystaceae bacterium | reverse complement strand
CGCGCGTCCGCGCCGCGCATGTCGGCTGGCCGAGTTGTTCGTTGTGGCACGTCGTGTCGACCCCGATACGACACTGGCGCTGTCGTCGTTGCACCTGAGCACGCGGCAACGACGACGAAAACCAGCGAGCGATACACTCCCGACACCACCTCGGCCAACGCACGAGAGCGGGAATCGATCTGGGTTACATTGCCGCGGTGCAGCCACGCCCGCGACCGTTCTCGACTCGACTTCGGAGCGGACCTGCCGCCCTCGTGGCCGCGCTGATCAGTTTGGGTGCTTGCGCCGACCCGCCGACGGGAGCCGCCGATCCCCCGCCCCGGAGCACGCGGCGCCAATCAACCCCAGGCCCGGGACTGCCCGAAGCGCGGCCCTCGCCATTCCACATCGAGCTCCGTGAACGCTCGGGTAAGACCTCAATGCTACTGCGCGTGACCGACGACTCCGTCCGCTACACGCTCGGTGAAGACCCGCACGACCTCACAATCCTGCAGTCTATCCAGCCAGAGGCCGTCGAGGCGTTGTACGCGACGCTGCGCGAACACCGACTCGACAAGATCGATACGCGACCCAATCCAGACGCGGATGTCGACGGTACAAGCATCCGCATGTTGGCTGGGCGGCGGGCTGCATCCGCCTCACGCATGGGGCACTTCGAGCCCGAGCCGCAGTACGCGCAAGACTATGAAGCGTGCGTGCAGGCGCTGCGGGATCTCGTCCCCGACGTCAGCGATCGTGGCGTCGCGCTTCAGATCGAGTTCGACCCTTCGATGGCGGAGCGCCGCGCTAGCGTCGAGCTCGATCTGGGTACCGACTTGTTGGGGGTGACCCGCACGCCGCTCACCGTTCACGTGGCGCAGCCGCGGCTGGTGACCCTGAAGGTGCGCGTCGGGCCACCCGCGAAACAACTCGAGCAGTCGATCGATTTGGCAAAGTACGGCCATGCGCTGATCCGCGTCGACCCAGAGTTGAACGAACCAGTGATCGAACTAAAACCGCGGGCGCCCGAGAAACCGCCAACCCCATGACCGCCCGTATCACGGCGTTGGCGACGAACCTGGCGACCGGTCTGGTACGGACACCTCCCGCCCCGGACCTACCCGAGACCCTACCGCCCGGACCTCCGCCGCTACCTCCGGCGGGCGACTACTACCTCAGTCGCGAACTCACTTGGCTCAACTTCGCTTGGCGAATCGCCGGCGAAGCGGTCGATCGGCGCAATCCGTTGCTCGAACGGCTCAAGTTCGTCGCGATCGTCGGCTCGGCCCTCGACGAGTTCGTCATGAAGCGCATCGGCGGACTCAAGACGCAGGTGGGCGCGGGCGTCACCGACAAGACCGTCGACGGGCGCACACCGAGCGAGCAGATTCGACAATGCCAGGCCGCGCTGCGCGACTTGGACGCGTACACCCACAAGGTGTTGGTCGAGTTGCAACTCGAGCTTGCCGAACATCGCATTGAGATTGTCCCGTGGACAGAGCTCGACCCCGCCGAACAGCGGCAGCTCCGTGACCATTACGTTGAGAACATCTTCCCGCTGGTGACCCCGCAGGCGATGGATTCGGCCCACCCATTCCCCTTCGTCTCCAACCTGTCGCTCAACCTGCTGGTCACGCTTCACTACCCCGAGGAGCACCGCGACCTGCTGGCCCGCGTGAAGGTTCCCGTCGGCGTCGACATCCCTCGGCTGCTTCAGCTGCGCGGCACCATGCGGTTCACGCCGCTGGAAGACGTCATGCAGCACAATCTTGATCTGCTGTTCCCGGGCATGAAGGTCGCTGCGTGTGCACCGTTCCGCGTCACGCGAAATGCGGTGACCGAGGGCAACGAGGACCAGGCCGACGACCTTCTCGCAATGATCGAGTCAGAGCTACGCGAGCGAAAGTTCGCGGCGATCGTTCGGGTCGAATGCGGCCCGCAAATGCGTGCGGAGCAGCGCAAGTTGCTCGCCTCGGAGTTCAACCTCAACGAGCAAGCCGACGTCTTTGAGAAGGACGGCATGTTGGGTGTGGCCGACCTGTTGTCGCTGTACCAGCTGGATCTGCCGGAGCTGAAATACCCGGCCCATCGCCCGATCGACAACCCTGCCCTCCCCACGGACCGCTCGATCTTCAGAGCGATCCGTGATGCCGAGTCGATCCTGCTGCACCATCCGTACGAGTCCTTTGGGACCTCGGTGCAACGCTTCCTCAAGGAGGCTGCAGCTGATCCGCGCGTCCGCGCGATCAAGATGACCCTGTATCGAACCTCGCAGGACTCCGAGGTTATCGCGCAACTGGTCAACGCGGCCCGCAACGGTAAGCAGGTCGCGGTGGTAGTCGAGCTCAAAGCTCGTTTCGACGAGGCCGCCAACATCCGCTGGGCGAACCGTCTCGAGGAGGTCGGGATCCACGTGTCGTACGGTGTCGTTGGGCTCAAGACCCACTGCAAGGTCATCCTCGTCGTTCGACAGGATCGTGCCCAACTGCGCCGCTACACGCACATCGGGACCGGCAACTACCACGCCGGGAACGCACGCGGATACGCAGACTTCGGCGTGCTGACGTGCGACGAAAAGATCGGGCGCGACATCACAGAACTCTTCAACTACCTCACCACCGGCTATCGCCCCGAGCGCAACTACGGCCGGATTCTCCCCGCGCCCATCCGGCTCAAATCGGCGATCATCGCCCTCATCGAGCGCGAGGCCGACATTCAGCGCGAGGGCGGCCAAGGGCTCATCCAGCTCAAGATCAATGCCCTTGAGGACGCCGAGATCACACGCGCGCTGTACCTCGCCTCGCAGGCCGGGGTCAGAATCGACTTGATCGTGCGCGATACGTGTCGACTACGGCCCGGCGTACCTGGGTTGTCCGAAACCGTGCACGTCCGCAGCATCCTCGGGCGCTTCTTGGAGCACGCGCGCGTGTACTACTTCCGCGGCGGCGGCGAGGAGACCTACTTGTTGGGTTCGGCCGACATGATGAAGCGAAACCTCGAGAGCCGCGTTGAGGTCGTGGTGCCGGTGACGCTGCCCAAGTTGCGCGCCGCCCTACGTAGGAGCCTCGACCTGCAATTGGCCGACACCCGCAGCGCCTGGATCATGGAACCCGACGGCTCGTACGTGCGCTCGATGTCCGAGGGTCCGGGGTGTCAACAACTGCTCATCGACGACGCCGAGGCGCGCGTCAAAGCGGCAGACGCGATCCGAAAGCGGCCGCCACGACGTGGCACCGGTGCTCGTTGATCCCGATGCGAGCTCGTGTCGCGATCCCGAGCAAGCCTAGTCCCTACTTTGGGGAGATCCTGCCTCGATCTTTGCGCGCTGCTGCTCGATAAACGCAGCGACCGTGCGGTCGGCAGCTCGTGCCGAAGCGAACAAGGCATTGGCGGCAGCCTCGTCGCCCGCGGACAGCTCGCACAGTCCCAGCCCCGCCAACGCCTTGGCGCGGGTGCTG
>JAESSZ010000434.1 GCA_016763875.1 Nannocystaceae bacterium | reverse complement strand
CACAGCAGCGGGCCTGCGTTTTGCTCCATTCAATCAAATTACCAAAGAGAATATTCAGAATCTACAGGTCGCATGGACCTGCGGACTAGCGAGATCAAGTGCGGCACTTCGGTCGCAACCTTCGCGAGATCGATCTCGCGGCGCGACCGGTAGACGAAGCCAATAAGGTGGTCGTCCTCGCGCCACAGCACCAGGTAGCCGCGTTCTTTTTTCTGCGTGAGCCCTTCCCACGAGTCGACGCGCTTGAGCCCAATGGTGAGGTTGTCCACGACCTGCACCTTGGGCATGTCGCCGATTTTCGCGTCGGCGTCATCGCGGTCGGAGACCTTCACGTAGATCGGCTCGAACCCGCTGTCGCCGTTGACCGACGATGCGAGTGCACTGCCGATTTGCATCGCGGCGGGGGCGTACGTCTCGCCCTCGATCAGCAGGTTCTCGATACTGCGCCCGCCCTGCTTGGCGGCGTTGCTGAGCCACACGGTGGTTTGCTCGCTCAGTGCGCCCGTATCGGGAATGTCGGCCCACCACTGTTTGGTGCCCTCTGCCGCTTTCTTTCCGGCGTCGATAGCTTCCGTGGCGGCTTTGGTGGTCGAATCGACGGCTTGCTTGGACGCATCAATGGCCTTCTTGCTCGCGTCCACGGCTTTCGCAGAGACCTCTGCGGCGTCGCCCGCGATCTTCTTGGAGGTGTCGACGGCTTGCTTGGACGCAGCGACCGCGTCTGCGGCGGCCTTCTTGCTCGCATCGGTCGCATCGGAAGCGCTGTCGCACGCGAGCAGCGCGACGAGGGACATCAGCGATAGGCGTCGCATTGCGGCAACATAGCACGCAGAACTCGGGACGAGGCGCGCGCCACAGGAGGCGAACGTCGCTACTGCGTCCGGGGATTGACGAACGGGGTATCGCATTGAGCTCGGCATGCTGAGGGCGGCGACAGTGCGAGTGCGGTGCCCATTCCCGCGGACTCGATGGCGGTCGGGCTGACCCAAAAAAGCTCGACCTCGCCACCCTTCCCGGCGACCTCAACCAGAACCTGTTGCTCGCTGACCCGCCGGACACGCACGTGTGCACTCTTGCGTGCATCGCCGTGCCGGGCGAGTTGCTGCCCCGCCGCATCGATGACCGCGATCTCGAAACGGCTGCCGCACGACTCCCCGGTTGAGATGAACGCTTTGACGCCGTCCGCGAACTCGCAGGAGAGCCACCGGTCGGCGGGCCCACCGAGTCGCGATGGCTTGCCACGCCGCTTTTTTTGCTTCTTTTTGTTCTTGCCGCTGGCCGGGGTGGCGGTCTCAGATTGGGTTGCCGGGCGGGCCGCCTCAGGTCGGGCGAAGTCCTCAGAGCTGGCGGGTTCGCAGCCTCTCGGCGGGTCCTCGACCGTGCCGCCACCGCGTGGGAGTGGCGTTTCATCGACACCCCATCGCTCAAAAAGATCGTGATAGGTGTCTCGTGAGGCTCGCAGAGACTTCTTTCGCTGGTAGCGGCCTTTTTCGTCCAGCAAGAACGCGTGAACGCGGGTCCGGTCCTCGTCCGCGTAGCCGACCGCGAAGCCCTTGTCCTCTTTGTGACGCCAGACGTCACCGGGGAGTCCGCCCATGTCGCCCAATGGCACGCGGACCCTCGTCTTGAGGTCCAGCATCATGTAGCTGCCGACGTGCGACTTGCACTTGGTTTCCGCGAGCTGTTCGATGAGCAGCATGCGGGTACCCGAAGCGTAGGCGGCCGAGCCCAGCGAGAGCATTTTTGCGACGCCCTGGTCGCCGCCGTACACGAGTTGTGGCGGCGTCAATCTTCGTTCGCCGCCCGCTGTTTTCTTCCAGAGGGGTGAGGGCAGACGCAAGTACAGTGACGCAGGATCGAGCCTAATAGGGGCACGACGCTCTCCTGCAGTTCCGTACACGTCGAAGTCTGCGATTCGCAACAGCGTCGCACTCTTGGACTGCGTGTCGATGATCTCGATCGTCAAGTTTCGCGTAAGGACACCCTCACCGAGCTTGATGTACAGGTCCTCGTACGTCGCCAGCACGTGGTCCTCTGCCCAGCCTTCCGCGGTATGGACACGCAGCGTCCGGATGCGGCCAAACCGAGAGGGATCGTCGGCGCCGTTTGGCGAGGCGTTGACGCGGATCGCGGTGACCATCGCGGCTTCGGGAAAGTGGATTCCGAAAGCGCACGGGTTGTCGCGCGAATGCTCGCAGGTCCAAGCGGTGTGGAGATCGTCGTCCCGGATCTGCCGGATCTCGCCGTCACCCTCGGGGCTCCACCCCGGAACCTCGACCGCGCCCGCGAGCGAGTACATCTTGGCGAGCGCGCTGAGTTTCCACCCGAGGTGCTCCGCTCCCTTGCCGATAAACCGCAACCGTTTCTTTGCGCGCGACAGCGGCTCGGCGAGCAGGGTCGCGTCGCCGTCGGACGTGTCCCCATCGGGTTCGTCCCGCACCAAGCCGACACCGCCACCCTCATCGCCGTCGTCGGCTGCGTTATTGAGCAGGTCGCAGGCGGAAAGGACGAGGAGGGACGCGCACAGCCAGCGCTGACTAGCGAGCAGATCCATGGCGCCAGTCGTACCAGTTCGGCCCTGGGCGCGCCTAGAGAGGGAATCGGGTCCGCTGGTACTAGCGCAAAAGAGAAGGCGAGGCGCAAGGTAGGTATAGTCCTACCGCTGCATGAACGGGACGATCGGCATCAAGAGCATTGGGACGATCGCTTTGGCACTCGCGTGCGGTTGTGGCTCACCCGCGCCCGACTTGAGCGAGGGCATGGACGTCGCCTGTCTTTCTTTTCGTTGCGATGCCCCGGCTGCCAACGAGGCGTGCTGCGGTGACAAGCCCATTGATGACGGACCTCCCGATGCGGAAAGCGGGACGGGCGTCGGGTCACCGTCAACGAGTTCCGATGGCGGCGGCACCACGATGTCAGCCGTAGCCACGGCGAGTACCTCTCGCGGGGAGACGGACGACGCGAACAACTCTTCCTCGGACGGCGTGACCGATACGGGGACGGAGATATCCGCGAGCACTACCGGTAGCTCGACAGCCGCGGGGTCGGACGAGCGCGGTACCGACGATGCGACGATGTCGGCGGGCAGCGGGTCGAGTGAGACCGCGTCCAGTGGTGGCCACAGCGGCACATCAGCCTCCACCGGATCGAGCAGCACAGACTGAGTCGCTGAGCGTCCGGGCCTACTGCGGTGGCGACGTCGGCTGCAGGCGAGTTCGAAGATAAGCGAGGCGTCCCCCAAGACGTCGCGTGACCTCGAGCTCGGGGTCTGCCATCGCGGCGTCACGCAGCAAATCTTCGGCGTCGTCGAGCCGACGATCGAGGATCGCGAGGGTCGCCAGGTTGACCATCGGGTAGGGATTGCTTGCGTCCGCTGACATCGCGCGCTCGAAAAGTACCCGGGCGGCAGCGGGATCGTGTTCGTCAGCGGCGAGTCGACCCAACGAGTTGAGACAATGCGAATGGGCGGCGTCAATGGCGAGGCATGCGTCAAACGCACTACGAGCGCCCGTGGTGTCCCCCGTCTGATATGCGACGCGGCCCCGTCGCCAGGCTCGGCGTGCTTTTCGAAACCGCGCGGGCCAGCGCTTCTTGCCTCGCTTGGGTCGCGATGCCGTGCGGGGATCTTCGTCGTGCAGTGCTCCGAGGACGAGTACAGCTTCTGCTACGGCGAGGTCGTCGCGAGGGGGACCTGGCTCGTTCGGCGGCTGCACTGGCGGCGGCAGCGGTGCGTCTGCTTGCTGCATCACAACAGTGGGCGCACGAGGCGCCTCGGACCGAACTATAAACAGGGCCCCGGCGGCGAGCACAACCCCAGCGGCGGTCGCACTCGCGAGGGCCATCGCGGCGAGCATCCGCCACTGTCGCCGCTTCGCGGTCAAGGGCGCCTCTCGCCGCGCGCCCGTTGGATGCAGCACCACGACGCCCGAATTAGTCCGGCGCCACTGCAGTCCGGCAAAGAGGTCCGGAGGGAGTTTCTCCTGGCCCCCACCGCTGGCGATGCTCGTCCGAATCGCGACGAGCACCGCTTCGGTGTCCGGCTCCTCCGGGAGCGCTGTGAGTCGCGTGACGAGCGTACGTTCATCCTGCTGCATCGTGTTTCTCCTGGTCGAAAATCCGGCGAAGGCGGCGACGTGCTTCCAATAAGCGTCCGCTGACGCTGTGCACTGGAACCCCGAGCGCGTCTGCGATTTCTGGACCGGACATCCCGACCCCGTAGCGAAGCACAACGACCTCACGTTGGAGTTCGGTGAGCGAATCGAGCATGTCTTGGAACACCATCGCGTCGTCCACGGCGTGGGGCCGTGGGCGGTCGGCGGACTCAAGGCACATCGCGTCGTGTTTGCGGCGAACTCGTGATTCGCGGCGGCGGTATTCCTTGAGTTTGTAGCTGGCGATGCGGAACAGCCATCGGCGCCACATCTCGTTGCGTGGACACGCAGAAAACCGCACGATCGCACACGAAAAGACCTCTTGCGCGACATCCTGGGCCGCCTCACCCAGCCCTGCGTGCCGGAGATAGCGCAGTATCGCCGGCCACGCCATGTGCACCAGGTCCTCGGCGTCGTGCGGTGCCTTCAAGCCGTCGCCCATACGCACTCAGTGGCCGCAATGTTCGCGATCCACAGGTCACCCGGGCAAATAGTCTATTGGACCGGGACGTCGAGGCGTGAGCTCAGCCGGGCGAGCGCGCTCAGGGCGTAGACGTTGTCCGGGTCTTCGGCCAGCATCCGGCGCAACTCCTCAACGGCGGCGCGGCCGTTGCCGTGGGCAGCAGCGCGCGCGATACTGCCGTCTAGGTCGTGGGCCCACAGCCATTGGTACCCGCGCTGTCGAGCGAGCTGGTGGTTGGGTCCGTCTTCGCGGACGTACAGCAGCGCTCGGCGGCTGGCGTGGACGAGACGCCAGGCCGGGTTGGCGTCGAAGTGCACGCGCCGTCCTAGATGGGGGGCGTTGTCGAGGAGCGCCCATTCAACGCGATGTTGCTTCACCAGCCGTTCAAACGTCGCGGAGTCTGTGAGCGCATGCACGGACGCCTCGATGTGCTCGGACGAGTAGAGCAGGTCGGTCCGGCCATCCACGAACACTCGGTACTGCGGCGACAGGTGGAAGATGAGGTATCCGCCGTAGCCGAACTCGTTGAACATGTTGCCCTGCAGCCGGACCTCGTCCGGGAGACCCTGCACGAACGCGACGCCCCGTTCTGGGAAGTGGGCGGGCGCGAGGCCGAGCGAGGGCCGCGCCAACGGTTTTTCGACTGCGAGTGCCAACAAAGCGCTGGCGAAGGCAATCGCGAGCAGGCCGCCGACGCGACGAATCCATCCCGTCCAAGGTGCGACT
>JAESSZ010000433.1 GCA_016763875.1 Nannocystaceae bacterium | reverse complement strand
TCGAGGGGCTCGACAGCTACCTCCCCCACATCGCCGAAGGCATTGGGGCCAGTGCCCAAAACGAGTTCATTTGTTCGGCCGGTGAGTTCGACCTCATCCAACCTCAGACTGCCGTCATCCACGGTATCGGTCTCACGCCGACCGAGGTCGACCAGATGCGCGAGGCGGACTCGCTCTTGGTTTGGTCGCCGCGTTCCAACATCGTGCTGTACGGCAACACGGCTCCGGTGACCGTCTACGACCACTTGTCGGTCCCGATCGCGTTGGGCACAGACTGGGTCCCGTCTGGCTCAATGAACATGTTCCGCGAGCTGGCCTGCGCCGACTCGCTGAACAGCGAGTTCTTCGGCGGCCATTTCAACGATTTTGAGCTGTGGAAAATGGTGACCACCCACGCCGCGTTCGCGACTGGGGTCGAGGACGGCATCGGGCTACTCAAGCCCGGTTACCTCGCGGACATCGCGGTGTTTCGTACGGGCGCAGACAAGCAAGACCATCGGGCGATCATCGCCGGAGTCGAAGCCGACACGGTGTTGGTGATGCGCGCAGGCGAGCCGCTGTTCGGTGACGCTGCGCTTGTCGAGGCGCTACGGCCGGGCTGCGAGGCGTTGGACGTGTGCGGCACCGACAAACTCGCGTGCGTCGAGGCCGACACTGGCGAGACCCTGGCCTCGACTCGCGCTGCTATCGAAAGCAGCTATCCGTTGTTCTTCTGTGGCGTCCCCGACAATGAACCGACCTGCGCGCCTTCGCGTCCCGGAGAGTACGCGGGCATCGTCGACGGTGATGCGGACGGCGATGGCATTGACGACGAAAGCGACAACTGCCCGGCCGTGTTCAACCCGGTTCGACCTCTGGACATGGGGCAGAGCGATGTGGACCAAGATGGCTACGGCGACGCGTGTGACACGTGTCCTCTGACCCCGAACAACGACTGCGCGCCGTATCCGGTCGCAGATCTCGATGGTGACGGCATGCCCAACGGCTTGGACAACTGCCCAGACCACGACAACGCAGACCAGGCCGACGGCGACAACGACGGCCATGGTGATGTCTGCGACACGTGTCCGGCCGCCAACCCTGGCCCGCAAGCGTGCGTCACCACTATTCAGGCGGTGCGTGACCCGAGCCATCCCGAGCATCCCGACGTGGGTGCCTCGGTGCAGCTCGAAGGCGTCATTGTCACTGGCCACCGTGACGACAACACTGGCTTCTACGTTCAAGACCCCGCTGGTGGTGAGTTCTCGGCGCTGTTTGTGTTCGTTGGAAACAACGCCGACGAAGCCGCGTTGGGCGACATCGTCCGAGTGTCGGGTACCTACGAGGAGTTCTTCGACACAACTGAACTCACCAGCTCGACGTTCTCGATTACCGAGGTTGGTGGCGGTCTGCCGCTGGTGCCGATGGTCGTGATGCCTAGCGAGATCGCCGACGGTGGTGCTTCAGGTGAGGCGTTCGAGTCGGTGCTGATGCAGGTCGACAACGTCACCATCGCCGCGATGAACCCCGACGGCGACGGCGACTTCGACGAGTTTGAGATCGACGATGGCCTGCGGATCGACGACCTGAACTTCGCCGACCTCGACAATCTGTGCCCCGACGGAACCACATTCGACGCGATCATTGGCATGGGCGGGTTCTCGTTCACCCGCTACAAGCTGCTGCCGCGATTGCCCGAAGACTTCGTCAATCCCAGCTGCACCCCCTACTAGGCGGGTTGTAGGGGGGGTTGGACTCGCCGCCGGACTGTGGCTCAATAGTGCCCTGTGATGGGGCACACCAGCAGCGCACATACGATAGGCGAGCCCAGCCGGGCTCGCGAACTGACCGCGGTCGGCACTCAGGCCGCGTACATCGTCGCCCACAGGGTGCTTCGAGCCTACTGGTTCGTGCGACGACCAAGCACCTGGGGCTCGCTCGTCGCGGTGTGGCACGAGGGCCAGGTGCTCATCGTCAAGAACTCCTATCGGCGGCACTACACGCTGCCTGGCGGGTACATTCGAGATGGCGAGACGCCCGTGCAAGCCGCATCACGCGAGTTGGGTGAAGAGGTCGGGCTGCACATCCCGCCCGAGCTCATTCGCCAGTCCTTTACCGCGGTGCGGGAGTTCGAGTTCCGCAAGGACAAGGTCACGATCTCGGAAGTGACCTTGGACGTCCGACCCGAGTTCGCCGTGGATCAGCGTGAGGTCGTCTGGGCGGGATTCATGTCGCCCGCGCAGATCCTAGCGAGGCCGATCGTGCCGCATCTGCGCGACTACTTGGCCTGCCATCCCGACGGCTGAACGTGGAGAACCCGGTCACCGAAACGAGCGTCCTCGTTCAGTTTCCGGGTTCTCAACCTTCTGGCACCGACTCCAGAAGGAGTGCGTACTCACGATCGGTCTGCGTTAGGTCGTCAAGCTAAGTCTAAGCGTCAAGCAAGCTAAGGGTCGTTAGTGTCGAACAAGCGATAAGCCAAGTCGGTCAAGCCAAGTCAGTCAAGCCAAGTCAGTCAAGATGTCCGCTGTGGACGTTCTCTTACTGTGCAGCCGTTGTGCCAACGGCTCCCGCACCAGGGATTGCACGGGATTTCACGTTTCGTCGGTGCCGGACGGCACGAGCCATGACGCGCGTGTCCGAAAAACACCACGCACGGCCGTCACGGTCTGACATGGATGTCAGGCCGGAAGCGCACGCGTCGTGAGGGGATCCCTGATGTCGCCTAAGACGTGGCGCCGAGGAGTTGTATGCATCGGCATGGGCACGGCACAGGACTCTGTGGCGTCCGGGAAGCCCAGACAGGCTGGGGCGCTCGTTTCACGACGGATCTAGCTTCCCGGGGGCTGCTCTGGCGCCGCTTCCGACCTTGGCATTCCCGGCTGGAGTTCGTCGATCGTCCTGGCGCAGTGGGGGCACTTACGCGCCGCTTCCTCCCCACGGACGACCCGATCAAATGCGCCAGCGATGATGCCTGCGGGCATCGCGAAGGTGCCGATGCCAAGGACCGCGATCACAGACGCCACCACGCGGCCCAGATCGGTGATCGGTCGCACGTCACCGTAGCCGACCGTTGTCAGCGTAGCGACGCCCCACCACATCGCCGCTGGGATGCTGCCGAACGCCTCTGGCTGTTGTTCGCGCTCGACAAGGTACAGCAAAGAAGATGAGATCAGCAGGACGATCAGCACGAGTGAAAGCGCAATGATCAGCTGCTGCCGGCTCTCGCCCAGCACGCGTCCGAACGTATGCAGGCTCTTGCTGTAGCGCCCAAGGCGGAAGAGACGAAGCAGACGCAGACCTCGCAGCACGCGCAGGTCCACCGTTCCTGCCGAGGCAACGGCAGGGGCAATTGCCAGAAAGTCGATAATCGCGGATGCGGAAACCGCCCATCGTAGTCGGCCCAATGCGCCCGAGTACCTTGGATCTTCTTTGCACGCCCACAGACGTAGTGCGTACTCAGGCACGAAGACCGACAGCGTGACGACTTCGATGGCGCCGAAGATCTTCGAGTACCCCGCCAGACTGGGCATGCTCTCCAGCACCAGGGCGACGATCGCTACAACGATTGTCGTCGCGATGCCCACATCGACGGCCCGTCCAACACGATCACGGCTCGTCGTTGGCTGCAGTGCGTCCCAGATTCTCCGCCGGATGCTCACGCGGCGATGCTACCTGTCGGCCCGACAGCTGCGGCATCGCCGACGTCGTTGCCGTGAAAATCCGCCGCGCGCCGCGGGACCCAAGTCTGTTACGCGCGATTCTTAGATACCCACGCTGCCCGGTTCGCGGCATCGCAGTCCCCAGTGCACGACGTTCCTCGCTCGGCGAAATACCAAAGGTCTTAAACGAGCAGGCCGCCTATTGCGGGCGTTTCTGGCTACCGTAGGGGTACAGCCGCCGCACCCATGCTGCGCAGGAAGCAACCCCCATGAACCGAATCTCAAGCATCCATCGCTGTATCTCTTCCATCGCCGCGCTGTCGTTGTGCGGCGCGTTAGGTTGCGAGGCAGAGTCGAACATCGACGGCGAAGACTACGACGCATCCACTGGCATCGACTCGGACACGAGCGAGCCGGACCACGAAGGCTCCCAGGCCAACGAGGGCGACGTCGCGATCGAACCCGACGTTGTCGCGGCGAACTGGAGCCTTGGCTGGCTGGAGCAGGGCAACACGTCGGCGACCCTCAGCTGGGACGTGAACTACCCGCTGCCCGAGGACTACAAGGTGTGTTGGAAAAACGCGAGTGCTGGTGGCAGCGTGTGCGGAGCCAACTCGTTCGACGTCGAGGTGATGTGGAATTCTCTTGGCTACTCGCCGTCGGCGGGGATCATGGGCGTTAGTTTGAACGGCCTGGTGTGTGGCCAGAGCTACAAAGTCCGCGTCAAAAGGAGCCGCACCAGCTACGATACCGAGACCTTCTTGATGGACTGCGGATGCTCGGATCCCTGTCCCTCAGGTGGGTGGTACGACGGCGAGAACTGCTACATGGGCAGCGCGCCGTCCGGCACTCAAGCGTTCATCTGGGGTGGCAACTATTACTGCACCCCGATCGGTACGAACTCGTGTCCGCTCCCCGGGAGCTACTACGACGGTGCGAACTGCTTCGTGATGTCGGTCCCCGCGGGCGTCAATCCGTTCATCTCGGCCGGCCAGCACTGGTATTACTCGGACTGTCCGTAGCCCTGGGTGGCGTTGGCGGTCCGACGTGGAGGCCGCCCGTGCTAAATGGAACTCCATGACCCTCTCCGCCCGGGAGCGCGCCGCGCTAGCGCAGTTTGAAGGACTCCTCCGCAACCCGGAGCGAGTCCTACAGACCTGGCGAACAGCAGATCTCTTCGAAGAACACGGTCAAACCGGCGTGTCGATCGAAGCTGGTCGGCCGATGTCACCCGCGATCCCGAAGCTTGAGCGAGGCTATCGACAGAAAACGGGCCGAGACTTCCCTGAACTGTTGGGCGCGATGCTTAGACTCGCAGATGGTCTAGACGTCGACGGCATTCATGAGTCGCTGGTACGTCTGACCCGCTCCGACGATCTCGGTAGTGTCCTCAACGGACCCCGGCCCGCAGGTCGCATCGAAGTTGAGTCCGCAGGCAACGATGACCGGTACGTAGGCCTCGCGTTCGCAGTGCCCTACGGTCAGGAACCGATCATCATCGACGAGGCAACCGGCCATCTTGTTTTTGACGACAACCGCGGAGAGCCGCTCGTAGTGGCGCCGTCGTTGGTGGCGTTCGTCGAGTCGTGGTGCAGCTACGGTCTCAGTCTTACCGCTGTCGTTGGCGGGAAGCTCGACGCTCTCGAGCGGGATCCGTGACACCATAGCAGCGACGGGTTCAGGCGTTCTTCCGTTCACGGCTCAGGCGAGCGAAACGCCGCCGTTCGCGTCACAGCAGGTACGGGATGATCGCTCGTCGTCGTCGCGGGTAGTTTGGAAACTGGCGCTGGTACCACAGGTGGTGGCTGACGGCGCGTGGCACCAGATTGGCGGCGGTGAACACCGCAAACACGGCGCCCGACAGCGACCAGGTCGCGATCGCAAAGCCGATCCACTGCAGCAGCTCGCCCATGTAGTTCGGGCATGAGACCTCGTCATACAGTCCGCCTCTCGGGATCCTGTATCCGGTCTCCCCTGGCGCACGCAGCGTTCGCAGTTTGTAGTCGGCCCAACGGTTGATGACGAACCCGGTGACAAACAGCAGGGCGCCGTACAAGAAACGGAAGCTCCACAGCCACGCGATGGGGTAGGCGGGGCCTAGCGCAGAGATCCACCGGGCGTTGAGGTACGCGTTGGCGCTGTTGAAGATGAAGCCCGGCACCACCACCATGAGCAGTGGGAGCGTTTTGCCCGCCGCGACGCGCTTGCGCAGCGGATAGATGATGCCGCGGTGGACGTAGTGGGTCATCCACATGCAAAGGAACACCATCGGCACCAGCTCGCCCTTGTTCCCGCCTTGCTGGAAGATCCACCAAAACCCAAACACGCAGGGGGCCTCCATCACGACCCATCCCAGTCGCTCCGGGATGCCGAATCCGCCGTCGCCCCCGCTTCGGTGGCGCCCGTAGGGAACCGTTTTCAGACCGGTGGCCGCGAACGTTGCTCCCGCGGCGACGAAGACCGCCAGCAGAATCATCCGGTGAATATCGAGCTCGCTCATGAGTTCGCCGATTCCTCAGTCGAGGGCCGAGCCACAGACTCGGCAGAAGTTCGCGTCGGGATGGTGATCGGGCGTGCCGCACGAGTGGCACGCAGAGTCGTCGTTGGGCGGTGCGTCTTTGTTCCCAACAATCTGGGCGGAGACGATGCCCGTGGGGACCGCGATGATCCCGTAGCCGACGATCATCAGCATCGCGGCGATGGTCTGTCCTAAGACGGTCCGCGGTGCGATGTCGCCGTATCCCACGGTGGTCATGGTCACGATCGCCCAGTACACGCTACGCGGGACGCTCGTGAATCCGGCCTCTGGATCTTCGATGACGTACATCATCGCGCCAACGATCACCGCGATGATTAACACCGCGCCCAGGAACACGGAGATCTTGGGCACCGACGCCCGAAGTGCCGACATGAGGTGGTTGGCCTCGCCCAGGTGGCGCATCACCTTGAGGACACGGAACACCCGCAGCAGCCGCAGCGCGCGGATGACCAGCAGCGAGTGCACGCTGGTGAAGACCAGACTCAGAAACGTTGGGAGCAGCGACAGCAGGTCGACGACGCCGAAGAACGAAAAGACGTACTTGAGCCGCCGACGGGCGACGTACAAACGCAGTGCGTACTCGGCCGAAAACAGCAGCGTGAACGCCCACTCAAGCCCGCGGAGAGTCGCGCCGAAACGCGTTTCGTACGTAGCGACACTCTCAAGCGACACCGCCAACACGCTGGCGACGATGATCAGCAAGACTGCGATGTCGAACATCCGCCCCGCTGGGGACTCGGCCTCAAAGACGATGACGTACAGCCGGTCTTTGAGTGAATCCGGGAGTGAATCCGGGAGTGAACCCGGGAGGGAGTTCGGTGGCGCGGGACTGGCGCGAGGCTCGGTCTGCCGGTCGCCGCGCGGATCTCCTGGCGCACTCGGGCCGGAGTCGGAGGACTCGTCGGTCACGGCCGCGAAGGATAGCAGGGCCTGAGATCGGTCAACTTCGCGCGGCGAAACCCGCTTTACGTGCGTTTCGCCGCATGAAAACACAACTATGACACTGGGTGACACAGGTATGACGGGCGTTCGGCCGCCAACACCGGCATGCTCCGCCTCGGTGTCTCTGAGCAATCTCCTGGAAGCGGGCCCTCAACCTGAGCCACGAACCGTGGGCCGTATGGCCAAGCGGTTGCGTGACTACGAATTGTTGCAGACCTATCCGGTAGTCATCGTGCATGTGATGGCCGTGATTGGGTTGGTCATGGCGGCCATGGGCAACGTGCCGTGGGAAGCCTGGGCGCTGTGTTTCACGCTGTACTGGGTCCGGATGTGGGGCGTGACCGCGGGCTATCACCGCTACTTCTCGCACCGTACTTTCAAGACCAGTCGCGTGTTCCAGTTCATCATTGCGATTGTGGCTCAGTCCTCCGCGCAGCGCGGCGTGCTGTGGTGGGCGGCGCACCACCGCGACCATCACAAGTTCTCCGACCAAGAGCGAGACGTGCACTCCCCCATACAGCACGGGCTGGTTCACGCGCAGATTGGCTGGATCTACGACCACAACGGCAAGACCGACTACGCCCGGGTCAAGGACATGTGCAAGTTCCCGGAGCTTGTGGTTCTCAACAAGGTGTGGGTGGTACCGACGATTCTTCTCGCTGTGCTGTGCACCGCGTGGCTGGGATGGGCCGGGCTGCTCATCGGTTTCGGCTTGAACACGGTCTTGGTGTGGCACGGCACCTTCACCATCAACTCGCTGTCCCACGTCTGGGGCAATACCCGCTACGAGACCGGCGACACGAGTCGCAACAACTGGATCTTGGCCATCATCACGATGGGCGAGGGCTGGCACAACAACCACCACCACTTCATGAACTCCGCGCGGCAGGGGTTCTTCTGGTGGGAGTTCGACATGACCTACTACACGCTCAAAGCGTTGAGTTGGGTTGGCATCGTCTGGGACATCAAGGCTCCGCCAGCGCGGGTTTACGGCGCGGACCTCGAGGCGCCAGCGTCGGCTCGCGACGTCAAGGCCGAGTCTGTGTCGTCGATCGAAGCCGCCTGAGTTTGCTGCTTGGCTGAGTTTGCGCCCGGCCGGAAGTCAGCCGCGGCGTGGCTTGTTCTTGAGACGGACGACGGCCTCATCGATGGCCGTCGCCACCAACGGGCCCAGCAGCGCGGCGTAGCGCGGTTCGCGGGTCTCGTCCGAGAGCCAGTAGGCGATGAGAGCCTCCAGCCCCGTCGCACTGCGGTGGGTCCGCACGTCGGTGCGACCGCGAGACTTGCTCCCGATGTCGGAGTTGCGCCCGCGCTGAACGATGGACGCTTCCTTGTCATCGAGCAGCGGCACGATTGCCTCGAGGAACTCCGCCTGCTGGCGAGCGCACACGATGCTCGCTTTCATCGCGTCGAGGCGGTCCGCGGGGTAGTCGCCACGAGCACACAGACGCAGACGGACGTCCAATTCGAAATGGGCGTCACCAAGCCACGCAAGGGTCCGGATCGAGCGCTTAGCGAGGTCCAAGTTGGTGCAGCATACCAAAAATGCACGGACTGCGTATTGCGCGCTGTGTCCGGATTTGGGGCCAAGTGAGCGCGGGCCGTCGGCGAGGTATATTGATGTTTGCGCCGTTGGCGATGAACGAAGACGAGACTCTAATTCAGCGGGTCGACCGCGTGCCTCGACGCCCCGGGCGTGGGCGCGCGTATGTGACCGCGCTTTCGGGCGCGTCCGTTGGGCGGGTCTTCCGACTTGCGGCGGGCGAGACCTCGCTGGGTCGCGGCACGACCGCGGACATTCAGATCGCGGAGGACGGTGTGTCGCGTCTGCACGCGAAGATCGTTTGTGAAGCTGACGGCACCGCGAAGATCATCGACCTGAAGTCGACGAACGGAACCTACGTCAACGGTCGACGTGTTCACAGCGAGTACCTTCGCGAGGGGGACCGCATTCGGGTGGGCCAGTCCGCGACCCTCGACTTCCGCTACGAGCACGTCGTTCAGCCGGTCGAGGAGGAGGGAGGGTCCGGTTTACCCGAGGATGTCAGCGCGGTCCGCAAACAGGGTGCCTACGACAACATCGCTGGTGCCCTCGATAGCCTCGGCAAGGTCTACAAGAAGAGCAAGCAGTACGACCAGGCGATCGAGGCGTATGAACGCACGCTGAGTATCCGCGAGAAGAGATTCGGACCGCGGCATCCGGCGGTTGCATCGATACTCGATACGATTGGCGTCGCGCGGCAGGCTAAGGGTGACCATCGTGAGGCGCTGAAGTGCCACGTGCGTGCGCTTGAGATCTACGAAGGGTTACCTGCCCGCCAGCCACCGCCCGAGATGGCGCATGTACTGGCGAACCTCGGTGAGGCCCACCTCGCGATGTCGCGGCCGCGCGAGGCTATCGCGGCGCTTGAGCGCGGACGAGAGCTGCTTGAGGCTCGTAGCGCGACCTCGGCCGAGCTTGCCCAGCTTCGTTTCTCGTTGGCGCGCGCCTACGCCACAGTCGGTCGCATCGGGGACGAGACCTTGCGTCTGGCCGAGATGGCCAAAGAGGGCTTTCGCCTCGCTGGCGACCGCGAAACACGAGGTCGCGTGTCCGAGGTCGAGAGCTGGGCCGCCGAACATCTGGCCCCGCGTTGACCGTGCAGCCCGCTTGCTAGCCCGTGAGCCCCTCGGCGATAGCCGGGAGGCGTGCGAAGTGGTCCTTGCTCGTCGCGCGCTCAAGGGCGTCTTGCGCCGTGACCTTGCCCGCTTTGACGAGGCGTTCGAGCGTGGCGTCCATGGACTGCATGCCGTCGCGGGCGCCCGCCTGGATAAGGCTGGGGATCATCGTCGTCTTCGATTCACGAATCGCAGAGCCAACGCCGCGGTTGCCGATGAGAATCTCGTGTGCAGCGATGCGGCCCTTGCCGTCTTTTGTTCGCAGCAGTTGCTGCGCCACGATTCCCGCCAGCGCATCGGCCATCATGCCGCGAATCTGCGGCTGCTGGGACGCGGAAAAAGCGTTCACGAAGCGGTTGATCGTGGCGGTCGCGGAGTTGGTGTGCACGGTGGCTAGTACCAGCACGCCGTAGCTCGCCGTCTGCAGCGCCAGGCGCATGGTCTCGGCCCCGCGGAGCTCGCCAACCAGGATGACATCCGCGTTTTCGCGCCCTGCACTGCGAATCGCGTCCGCAAAGGTAGGCGCGTCGACGCCGACTTCGCGGTGCGTGATCTGGCATTGGATTGGTTTGTGAACGAACTCGACCGGGTCCTCAATGGTGAGGATGTGGCCCGCACGCGACTCGTTGATGTGCGACAGCATCGCGGCCAACGTCGTACTCTTGCCAGAGCCGGTTGGACCGGTCACGAGCACCAACCCGGCTCGGCGGTCGGCCAAATCGACAACGGCGGGCGGAAGTCCGAGGTCTTCGATAGAGGGGATCTTGGAGGGGATTGTGCGGAACACCGCCCCTGCACCACCGACCTTGAGCAGGTAGTTCGCACGGAAGCGCGCGCGGGTCCCAAACGCATATGCGAAGTCCAGGTCTCCGGTGCTCCGAAACGTCGCCGCTTGCGCGTCGTTGAGGAGCTCGAAGAGCAGCCGCTCCGTGTCTGTCGCCTTGAGGACCGAGTTGCTCAGCGACACCAGTTCGCCTTTGATTCGAGCCATCGGCGTATATCCGACCGCCAGATGGAGGTCCGAGCCGTTGTGGGCGAGCAACGCGTCGAAGAGTTTGTCGACTTCGGGCACTAGCGACTCCCTCCGCGGGCTCTCTTACTTGGCGGGGTGGCGTTGTCCTCGCCACCCAGGAGCTTGGGATCGTCGGCGTTGGCCAAGGCCGCGGCTCGGGTAATCGTCTTGGACAGCATGAGACCCTTGAGCGAGTCCTCGAGGCGAACCATGCCGTAAGCGCGACCGCGCTGCAGCAGGCTCGGCAACTGGTGGAGTTTTTGGTCGCGGATTAGCGACCACAGCGGAACGTTGCCCGTGATGACTTCGAACGCAGCCACGCGGCGATTGGGCGCGGCGGCATCAATGAGGCGCTGCGAGACGACGAGTTTCAGCGCACCCGCGAGCGTCGCGCGGATCTGATTCTGTTCGTCGGGTGGGAACATGTCGATGAGACGGCCAATGGTCTGCGCGCCCGACGGCGTGCTCATGGTTGCGATGACGAGGTGGCCGGTCTCTGCGGCGCTGAGCGCCATCGCGACGGTCTCGCGGTCGCGGAGATCACCGATGACGATGATGTCCGGGTCTTCGCGAAGCGCACCCTTGAGCGCGGCAGAAAACGACAGGGTGTGGGTGCCTACTTCGCGTTGACTTATGAGCGAGCGTGCGACCGGATACTGGATCTCGACGGGATCCTCGACGGTGATGATGTGCACTGCCTGGCGCTCGTTGAACAACTGTACGAGTGCCGCCATTGTCGTGGTTTTGCCCGCACCACTGGGACCGGAGCACACCACGAGGCCTTGGTGGTGGTTTGCGATCGCCTCGACCTCCCAGGGAAGTCCAAGTTCGGTAGGACTCAGCGGGTGAGCCGCCACGAGGCGCGCGCAGACTTTTAGTCCTCCGCGGTGGCGGCAGATATTGAGTCGTAGGCGACCGGCGGCCGCGTCGGTGATCCCGAGATCCACGTACCCGCGTTCATCGAGTGTCGCCTGCTGCGGTGCACTGAGGACCCGCTCAATGGCGCTTGCCAGAGCCGCCGCGGAGATTGGGTCTCCTTCCGGTTGGAGTCGGCCCGCGATCCGGATGCGTGGTGCCTCGTCCGAGATGAGGTGGACATCGCTCGCACTTCGGCGTCGTGCTTCCACCAAAATGGCGGTGACACTCTCGGAGAACGAAAAACCCGTGGGATCGTGCAGCCGCTGAGTCCCGGGCGCGGCCCCGGCCGCTGCGGGCGCACTATGGGGCGGCGTCGTCGGGGCCAGGGGGGGAGCATCATTGAGCGTGCTGTGACGCGAGCTCTCGCTACTGTCGGGTTCGACCGGGGCTAGCTTCTTCGTCGACTTGCCGCTGGTGTCGGAGACGCCGTCCACAGGAAGATCGCTCTTGGTCTTCGGTCCCAACCCCGCTCCAGTGTCGGTCGGCAACTCGGGTGGGAGGTCGATTGGTAGATCTCGGTCCGCCAACGGGACCGTTGGCGTGCGATGTCGACCGCGGCGCGCGCTTGTCGTCACCGCAGCATCGCGGCGTGTTGGGGTATTGGAGCCGCCTCCGGGTTGGGGAGCGGGCTCGGTTCGCTCCTCGCCCCCGATCGGGAGTCGGGTTGGCGCAGGCAGAGGATCGGCGTAGTCGCGTTGCGAGCCTAGACCTCGGCGTCGGTCCACCGCCGGTTCGCGGTCTTTTTAGGCGCCTGGCGGCGCGGTCACAACGACGGTCTCGTCGTTGCTGTTCGGCAGGTTCTTGTCCGCGGCGGCTGGCTCGTCCACGCC